>JBAUMB010000224.1:0-5048 GCA_049578465.1 Anaerolineales bacterium | reverse complement strand
GCATTGAGTTTGTCTTCGGCCATGAGCGCTTTGTGTTCTGCCTGTTGGTTGAGATCAATCAATTCGTCCCATTTGCCGGAAAAGTTAAAAAATTGGAACACTGCGCCGCAAAAACTTTGTAGCCGATTATTCTCTCCATTAATAAGACTGGGTAACGCGGCTATAAATGATGACCATTCATATTCAAGTTTTTTAAACTCTTCGTAATTAGCATTGTCTCCTCCATATTGCATGGCTATTGCATATATTCGATTAGCAAGCTTTCCACCGGTTTGTTTAACGATTTCAGCGCGACGGGTTCTAATAAAGTGAGCGGCCAACTGAGGCAAGAAAAACTCACGCAATTCAGGATTTGATAATAGTATAGAGCGATCTGCTAAGTCCTCTAGGGCTGTTTCGCAGGCTTTTTCAGCCAAGCCTGTCATGTCTGCTATCCAATTTAATTTAGCAGGAACAGTGAAATGGGTTAATGAAGCTAAAACAGAAGTTTCATGTTCACTAAACGTTTCTAACAAATCACCAAAGATATATTCAAGTGGATCATTGCCCGTTGGAGCTTTCTCAAGAAATTTATACGCGTCATCAATTGTGCGACATTGTGATCCTTCACGACCAAGTTGCCCCACTATCCATCTAATAAATAGCGGATTACCATTCGTAATCTCATATAAATTTCGGCGTTCTCTATTGCTTGTACGAGCAAGGAGTTCGTTGCCTTTCGCAAGCTCTGCCATTAGCGGCATTGCATCATCTACTTGCAAGCGGTCAAGGCGAACAACGCGTGCATCAATATCTGCGCGACGTCGAGATGTAACTATGGCTTTATTGCCTTCTGGTAGGCGGCCTAAAATCTGGAACAGACGTGAGCGCTCTTCTTCTGATAGAGTCTCGAGGTTGTCAAAGAGGATAAGAGCCTTTTTCCCAGTTAAAGCTAATCGTAATGCGTCGGGGCGCTCTTCAGGTGCTAAGCGGGGAATATTATCATATCCTAATTCAAGGGCTAGTTCATTGATCATTGAAAGATAATTGTCATGTGTGAAGTCTTTCAAAGATCTTTCGCCCTCGGGCGTCAATTCACGAACTTTTGCACTGATGAAGATTTTATAATCGAAGATAGATTCTGGCACTAGATATGCAGCGCGAATTGCTAATGCGGTTTTGCCGATGCCACCCGGTCCATCTATCAACGCGCCCCAAGTTCGCGATTCTGGAGAAACGGCATCGGCAATGATAGCCAGTTCTTTTTCTCGACCGAAGAAATATGGTTGATACGGAAGTGTTGAACCTTTGGGTTTAGTTGGAGCGGAAAATGGAATGTGCGAGTCAATAGTTGGAATTCGGGAATTTGCAATTTCGGCAAGATAATTTCCGATTGATGTGCCTACTTTCATTCCTAAATCGGATGGCGTTGTAAAAGTATCGATGGTTTTTTCTTTGAGTAATCTAGCTTTAAAATCTCCGAGCTTCTTTAATTTGGTTACATCTTTTTCCATCATCTTTGGCAGCCATTGTTGATCTTCATTTAAGAGAAAGCAAAAAATGGGGATGCCTTTGCTTTTGGCGCGTAGAAATTCCTGCTCGGTTATAGATAATTCATCTCCATCCAAAATAGTGCCATAGCGATGGGCATAAATCCCAACCATCAAATCGCATTTCTCTAATTCGTTGAATGCGACTCTCTGGGGCTCTTCATCGTGCGCACCAAAGATTTCCATGCCGCCGACTTGTTGTCCAAGTCTCTCTAATGCTTCTTTGGCGGCTTTGCGATATTCGATCAAATCAAGGTAGGTGGAACTAAGGAAGACTTTCATATTATGCCTCGCATTGCTAATAAGTCCATGTATTGATTCTACAACGAATTTTGTTTTAAGGGTTGTGTAGAAAAACTTTTTATGATAAGGTTCGCATCAAGAAATGAGGTGACCGATGCGAGTCTGTGTTCTTTATGATGATGAGACTTGGGGCTTTACTCCCGCCGAGTTTATTGCGCATTATCCATGTGAATGGGAGATGCTCACATTGAGCCGCCCCGTGTTTGATAAGCTGAAAGCCATCAAAGAGCAAAACCGCTTCGATGTGTATTTCAATTTATGCGACGGCGCGGCGGATGAAGATTATCCCGGGTTGGATGTTGTCCAAGCCATGGAAAAATTGAATATGCCCTTCACCGGTTCCGATAGCAGCTTCTACGATCAATCACGCGAAAAAATGCAAGCGGATGCAGAAGCCTACGGAGTCGGATTTGCGAAAGGTTATCACGTCACGGAAAAAGATGATCTGGATAACCTCGTCAAAAATTTGCGCTTTCCGTTGATGGTCAAGCATCCGAAGAGTTACAGCAGTATCGAGATGACGCGCGACTCTCGAGTGGATAATCTAAAAGAACTTCATACGCAGTTCAAGCGCATCGCTTCCATGTTCGGAAGCGCGCGCGTCGAGGAGTTTATCGTTGGTCGCGAATACAATGTCTTTGTGGTGGATAATCCCGACGATCTCAGCCAGCCGTTTGTGTATCCGCCCACGGAATTGATTTTCCCTCCCAACGAAAATTTCTGGCACACGGATATCAAATGGGATTATTCGGTGCCGTTTGAATTTCGACAAGTCAAAGATGCGGCTCTCGCTTCTCGACTTCAAGAGGCGGGCCGTCAAATGTATCTCGCCTCGTCTGGAACTGGATACGGCCGCTGTGATGTCCGCGTGAACGAGAAAGGGGAGATCTACATTTTGGAGATTAATTCCAACTGTGGCATCTTATATCGCCCCGAAGAATATGGTCCCGCCGATTATATGATTTTGTACGATAAAGATGGCTATTACGGATTCTTTGATCGCATCTTTCGCTCGGCGATTGCGCGTCAAAAGATGCGCGCCGCGCAACAAGTTAAGTAATTGATAAAAAGAAGGATGAGCGTCAACTCATCCTTCTTTTTATTTGTGATATTCTAAAACAGATTAGATTGTGCTTCGCGTCAATAGCCAATAAACTCCGGCGGCGAGCGCGGCTGTTGCTGGAATTGTCAATATCCAAGATATGAGAATATCATTCGCGACATTCCAGCGGATCTTGCCAAGCCGTTCCGCGGAACCCACACCGATAATAGAAGAACTGATCAATTGAGTCGTGCTAACGGGTAAGCCTAGGAAGGAAGAAGCGATCATGAGGATTAATGAAGAGGTCTGCGCCGAGAAGCTGTGCACCGGACGAATCCTGTAGAACTTACTGCCTAACGTGCGGATCAGCCGCGCTCCGGATAAAACCGTTCCCAGTGCCATGCCGGCCGCGCTCACGGCGATGACCCATAATGGAACACTGAATGCAAACATATTTTTGTCGATGATCAGACTCAAAACAATAATGCCCATCGTTTTTTGTGCATCATTCGAACCTTGACTCAAGGCAAGCAGAACTGCAGTGACCAATTGGCTTTCCTTAAAGAAATCGTTGATACGCGGCGAAGTGTTGCGTACCAAATAGAAGATGAGCTTGGTTGTGAAATATCCGAATCCGAAGCTGATTAGCGGAGTGAAGAACAATGCAATCAGAACTTTGGTCAAGCCCTGCATTCGCAGTGCGCTGAGTCCCACTCCGAGCAATGTCGCTCCGATCAAACCGCCAACCAGTCCGTGCGATGGACTGCTGGGTAAACCTAAGAACCATGTCAAGAAGTTCCAAGCCACGCAACTGATTAACGAAGCCATCAAGATGTTATAAGTGATTACTTTCGTGTCAACGATTTGTGCGCCAACGGTCTTGGCGACTGCCACACCGAATAGGAACGGTCCGATGAATTCCGCCGCCCCGATGATGATAAGCGTCACCTGCGGTCGAAAGGCGCGTGATGAAACCACGGTGGCTACGATATTACTTGAACCGTGCACTCCATTTAGAAAATCAAAAGTCAGTGCAAGCGCAATGACGACAATAAGTTGAACAGGCATAACTTTAAGCGCGTTTCACGACGATGTCGGCGATTACATTCGCGGCTTCATCGCCTCGGTCAGCTGCGTTGCTCAAATGGCGATAGACCTCGCGCATCTTTAACATTCCCACCACGTGCTCGATGTTTTCCGGTCCGCTGAATAATTCCGCGATGGCTTCGCGATAAACTTGCTCGACGCGGTTCTCGAGCGCCTTGGCGCGCTGAGAATGTTCGGTTGCCACGCCGGGATGATTCTCCAAACGCAGCACGCCTTGTTGAATTTCATAAGCCGCGTCTTTCAATAGCGCTGCAATGCGCTGGATATATTTTGTCGGCTTCACCTTTAAGATTTCCATTTCATCCACGGTGCTATGTGCGTAATCGAGCACATCGTCAATGGTGCGGGATAACGTAAAGATGTCCTCGCGGTCGAACGGCGTGATGAAGGTATGATTTAGTTCATCGATTAAGATACGGCGCACTTCATCCGCTTCTTTTTCTTTAAGCGAAAGCTGTTCCGCTACTTCAGGGCTTTGTGCTTCTACATACTTACACAGAAGCGCCAACCCCTCGACTGTGAGAGAGGCTTGCTGTGCAATTAAATTATGAAATACCTGGTCCTTGCGCTTGAAATGCCCTAGCATAATTACCTTTTGGTTTTAAGTAAGCGGCAATGATACCATACGGAGAGCTGGATTTGGTTTATAATATGAACATGCGAAGTTTGAGATTGATCTTGAGTATACTTCTTCTCGCAGTCTCGATTGCTTTATTAGTTTGGGGATTTTGGCCTACGGCTAGTATTCAACATGTTTTATCAATTGCTCCATCCCAAATGAGTTTACCTTAACTATCTATACAAATTTTCATTAAGATCGGTTAACGTCTTTTTAATGATTGATTTAATCTGTGTTACAGGTATATAATGAATTAGGAAGAGCGTTCTGCTCTTGCTAAAAATTTCAGAAAAGGAGAAAGAGAATCATGAATAGAAAGAGTTTGCTGTTCGTTTTCACTCTGCTTGTGGTGAGCGCGCTACTCGCCTCATGCGGCTCGGCTGCCACTCCGGCTCCGACTGCAATGCCCGCGCCAACTCAGGCACCCGCCGCGACCGCGGCTATGCCC
>JBAUMB010000223.1:0-34954 GCA_049578465.1 Anaerolineales bacterium | reverse complement strand
AGATTTGAGCACCTGCGAACGCAAAGCGCGCCGGTTCGCTTCCTTTGTCAGCCACTTGCTTCACAAAACTTTGTGTGGAATATTTCCCATCCAAATAACCACCTTCGTAGGTGGTGAGTTCTCTATTGAAGAAGTGAATTTGATTTTGCTCAAAACGTTTCTGGTAATCCTCGTCGGAAATGAAGATCATAATATCCACATCGGAAGATGCGGTTTCAAATCCGTGTGCGATAGAGCCGCCGAGTAGCAAAGCCAATACTTCGGGGTCGCGCTGGAAGTAGTCTGAGACGCGTTGGATTGATTCAATATGATGTGGGTGCATTTTAAGTTCCGTCCACTGACGCTTTGTTGGGCAGATGCAATGGATTGAGAGAGTCTGTCAGCAATCGAATACGAACCAGCAGATTTCGTTGCGTAACTTCTGGTCGTCGAGCACGAGTTCTCGGACCTCGCGGGGAAGCTGCTCGCGTTGCCATTGACATTCTAAGCGACCTGCCTTATCCCGTTCACCCTCAGCGACGGCCGCTCGTGCGGCCTTTACTGCATAGGCGGCTGCGCCTAACTCATGTGCAGCAACATGCGCCACTACCGCAGCCTGTCCGGCTGCATATGCCGCATTTCTTGCAGCTCCTCGCAACTCTCTGGCTGCTCCCATTGCGTGACCACCAGCAATTCGGGCTTGCGTCATCGTGATTTCGCCACGCGCCCATGCCCGAGCCTGGACAATCGCATATCGCGGACGATCATCGCCGAGCCGCATGTTTTCAAAGAAGTGCAGCACGTGTTGCGCGCAATCAGCTGCCCATACTGCAAGAAGATGATGATCGGCGTCTTGGAGGGTACCGCCACGACGCACAGTGATGAACCTGGGGTCTCGCTTCTTTGGTAATATCATTCGTCAGTTCCTACGCATTCCTTCTGCGAAATAAGTGTTATGCAGAATAAAACTAAAACGTTTTGTTGATTATAGTACTCCGTCAGGCTGTCGGTTTATACTCAAACCTAAATCCTTCAATCTCCACATACGGCTGCCAATGTTGATAACTGATCGCCCTCACGCGGCGCGCGATCTCTTCTTTGCTCATATCAGGTTTGATAATAAATAACTCGTTGAATTGTTTGCGCGTGAACGGCGGACGCGTCCATTTCTCAGAAGAGACTGGCAATTCTTTTCCGTCTGCCATCAGTTGAACAATCTCAAAGAATAACGCCATTTGATTCTCATAGGTTCGTTTCAATAACGCGGCAACATCATCTTCAGGATAGACGGGAAATCGTTTGACCGCGATGATTCTGCCAGTATCAACTTGTGTTGCCATGTGATGACAAGTCACGCCGTATTCCTTGGCATTTTCATAAAGCGCAAAGTTGTTGCATCCGATGCCAGGATATTCGGGCGAGGCGGGATGAAAGTTGATGGCGGCTTTCTTGGCGCGGTTCAATAATTCTTCTGGCACTACCCAGCGCGATAAATACGAAATAATGATATCGCCTTCCCAGCGGCGAATCTCGTCGGGCAACGGGTCACCCCATTTGCCGAGACAAAAAGTAACGCGCGCAAAATTCTTTTGACAGAATTCGAGTGCACGCGCACAATCGGCGTCATCAGCTTTGCCGATGAAAAGAAGAGAAAGATTATTATTTGACATGGACTAATTATAGCCGCGGTTCTACTGCTCGATCAGCCGATAAAAAGATGACCTGCGTTTACGCAGGTCATTAAGTTATGTTGAAATATATTCTCTTAGATTGTGTTCCACCGCATAAGCCGCGGCTTCCGCTCGATTGTTTACGCCCAGCTTCGAGAGAATGCTTGACACGTAATTTCGCACCGTTCCTTCGCCGAGAAAAAGCGCTTTGGCAATTTCGCGATTCGTCTTGCCTTCTGAAACCAACAATAAAACATGTTTTTCTTGTTGACTAAGGTGAGCAAACGCCGACGCTTCCTCTTCCTTGACCGCACGGCGCACTTCCTGAAAAACGCGCTGCGTTACTGCCGGATCAAGCAAAGCTTCACCGCGGCTGACCGCTTCGAGCGCCTTGACCAAATCGTCGCTGCCGATCTGTTTCAAGATGTAGCCAGACGCGCCAGCTCGTATCGCCGAGAAGAGCATTTCGTCTTCTGCATACGAAGTCAGCATGATCACTTTCGTGCCGGGAAATTTATTGACAATTTCCTCGCAAGCTTCAATTCCCGAAGTGCCCGGCAGGCGGATATCCATAATCACGACTTCAGGTTTGAGATTTGCCACCTGCTCTAAGGCTTCGCGCGCCGAACCCGCTTCACCTACGACTGTAAATTGGGGATGGCGTTCTAAGAGCGACTTCAAGCCAATACGAACGACCTCATGGTCATCTACTAAAAGTATATGTTGTTTTGCCATTGGGAAATTTTTCTCCAAGTTGTCCACAATGAGTATAGCCGAGAGCAGAATGTCTGACAAGGGCAGTTAAATACGCGAGGGCGAGTCTCAGACTCGCCCTGAAAAATGAATTTGATTCGTTATCGCTTTATGATTTTTCTCTGCGGAAATCCACGAACCGATATCCCACGCCGCGTTCCGTCAAAATATATTTCGGGTCGGCGGGATCTTTCTCGAGCTTCTGGCGCAGGTAGTTGATATACAGCCGAACATAATGCGGCTCATCGCGATATTCATAGCCCCAAACTTTTTGAAGCAATTGATCATGCGAAACAACCCAACCCGCATTCTGAACAAGATGATAAAGCAAACGATATTCCGTGGGACGCAACTTGACGAGTTTGCCTTCCAGCCAGATTTCGCGGCGATCAAAATCAATCTTCAAGCGGTTATCCACTTCGATCAGTCCGTGCATGGAACCGGTGACACCTTCCGTGCGGCGCAACACTGCTTTGACGCGGCTTACCAATTCACGCGGGCTGAACGGTTTGGTGATGTAATCATCCGCTCCCAGTTCCAAACCGCGCACGCGATCATCTTCTTCGCCTTTGGCGGTCAGCATAATTACCGGAACGTTGGTCACTTCGCGGACGGTCTCCAAAACTTCAAAGCCGTCCAGATCCGGCATCATCACATCGAGCAGAATCAGATCGGGTGTATCACGTAATTTGTCAATGGCTTGTTTTCCGTTGAACGCTTCGATGACTTGAAAGCCATCATGCTCCAGATTCATACGGATAAAACGAACCATGCGTTCTTCATCATCCACGACAAGGATGCGGCGGCGGTCGAACTCTTCAGGCATGTTATTCCCTCACAAAACCAATGATCTTTTCTTCTTCCTGGCTTTCTAATACCTCGATCATGCTGACCTTCCCTAACGGAAAAATGACTTTGACCACATTGGCTTCCAGATAATGAAGGTCCTTGCCGTCGCGCTGACGCGGGTTAGAAACGATCATAACGGTATCAGTCGGTTTCGGCAGCTCTTCCACTTCGCCGAGAACAGGCAAATCGCCCGGGATATGTAGGAGTACAGAATATGCCATAGCTACGCCTTCCTATTTTTAAGATGTTTTCAAAAGAACTTGCATTTTCAATTTACCGAGCGCAATGATGTCACCATTATTCAAGTTATGCTCCACATTGGGATTCAATCGTTTGCCGTTGATATAAGTTCCATTGGCTGAACCCAAATCCATTATCAATGCGCGGTGGCTAACTTGCTTGATCACAGCATGTAACCTCGAAACGCCGCTGGCGTATGCCTGATAAAGCGATAGGTCAATATCCGGCATGATGGGCTGACCTTCACTGATGCGGCCTAGTGTGAATTCGCTTCTGTCGCTTAGCGGGAGCATTTGGCCCGTATCCATCAAATGGAGCGTGATCCAAGTATTTAGCGTGGCAACAGGATTAGGCTTCGAAGCGGAAAAATCATTTTTCGCCGCTTCCTGCATCTGACTCGCAGTAATGTTTTGGGTAGTGAGCATATCCGGCCCGATTAATTGCGCTCCGCACTCCGTGCAGAACATAGCGCCATTCATATTCGTGTGCTTACAATTTGAACAAATTATCATTTCGAAACCTCCGCGGCTGACAAGAGCAAGGCGCGCGTGCCATATTTAATTTCTTTGCCGCCATTCTGGGTGAGCGATTGCATGCGCTCCAAACTGTTCGCTTCGAGCAAGGCAGTCTTTGCTAAATCCTTTTCGCCTTGTGAGAGCAGATGTTGCGCAAGATTTTTCAAGTGACGAGTTGCCGTATCGTAGTGGCCGGCATGTGCTTCCTCACGCGCTCGTTCTTGCATCCGATAAAGAGTCAGGCGCGAAAGGGCGCGGACAATGCCAAGGGGCGGCGGAGCATCTCCCGGTGTATCCGAGGCGCTTTGGCCGAATTGGATGTGGAGCGCAGGAACCGGAGTCGGCCGTGCCGTGATCGTCGCTTTGAGTGCTCCATCTAAAATCTTAACATATTCCGATTTGGATGCCGATGGTTGGACAACAAATTCGAAGATTGCCGTAAGCGGCGTATCTTGCATAATGGGACCAAGGTGCATAGAATCTTCCATTGCGATAGGCCCGCCCTCGGGCTGCAAGCGAAACGCATAATTCAGATCGATGCCTTCCTGCGGTTTGAATTCGAGAAGGACATCCTCCGCCAAGGTGTTCGTGATGGCGTTGAACTTATCCATCAACAATTTTTTAATATCCTGCGGGTTCGAAATATAACCGCTATTATTGCCGGTGCGGCTGGTAAGTGCATCCAGAAAGATATCGTTCCAATCATTGCCGATTCCTAATCCACTGATGCCAATCTTCTGACGCGCGGCTTCCTCCGCCAGTTGCAAACAAGCTTGTTCATCGCCATAGGTCTGACCATCGGTGAGCAAGATCAGGTGGCTGAGGCGCTTCGGGTCGAGGTTGCGGCGAATCTCCTGCATCCCCGCTCCCAATCCCTGATAGATTTCGGTCGCGCCACCAGTCATTATCATCTGAATGCGGCTCTGGAGTTTTATTCGATCCGTTTGAAACGCGGCCGGGATGATCACTTCAGCGCGGTCGCTGAAAGCTACCACGCTGAAGATATCCTGCGGACGCAACGTACGCATTAATTCTGATGCGGCGGCTTTAACGATATCCATTTTCTCGCCTTGCATCGACGTGGAGCGGTCAATCACGAGGCATAAATTAAGCGGCGGGGCCGGAATCTTTTCTTCCGCGTTACGCGGACTGATCTCAAGCAATACATAGATTAACTGCGGTTCATCCAAATGGACAAGATTCGGGCGGCTATATTCAATTTTGGATTTGATGAATGAGGACGATGTTTCTTCCTTGGGAAGTGTCGCATCATATTGTGTGCGGCGCTTCGGATTAGATAGAACTTCATAAGCCTGCTGAACTTCAAGGAATAATTCAGTTTCTCCGGCGGTCTGGTTTTTATCCGGGTGTAGACGTTGAGCAGCTTCATAATAAGCGTGCTTGATCTCTTCTTGAGATGCGTCTCGCAGAACGCCCAGCAGGGCATAGTAGTCTATCCGATTCGGTGCCATAGTCATCCAATCATTTGGGCAAGGACTACGGTGATATTATCCGGACCACCGGCAATATTGGCAGCATCTACCATATTCTGGCAGGCGCGGTGCAGATTAGGCGCATCGCTGATAGAGCGCAGAATATTCTGATCAGCTAACACGCCCCATAATCCGTCACTACATAACATCAAATATCCATTATGAGGAAACGGTACGGTAAATACATCGGCTTCCAGAACTTCACCTTGTCCAAGCGCGCGGATCAATACATTGCGATGCGGGAAGTTCGCGGCTTCCTCCTTGTTGAGATGTCCCAGTTCCTCGAGACGTTTCACCAACGAATGGTCACGCGTCAACTGCTCGATGCGTCCCGCAGGGTAGACAGCATAAGCGCGGCTATCGCCCACGTGTCCGATAGTGATTTGTTGTCCAACCACAAGGGCAGCTGTGAGAGTTGTGCCACTGCCCGGCGCTTCACGCTGGACAATGCGATGAGCTTCCTGAAAAGCGGCCTCCATGATCTCTTGCAATGGTTCTTCCGGTTGTTGTGTTGGCATATTGAATAGGAAGGAATGGAATTTGCGCATTACCTGCCCGGCGAGAATTCGGATGGCCGCGTTGCTTGCAACTTCACCAAATTGATGTCCGCCCATGCCATCCGCCACTACATACAACCCAAAGGGTACGCTAGTGCCATTCGCAGCTAATGTGGCAGTAATTGCAACCAGACTATCTTCGTTGTGTTCGCGTTGTTTGCCGACCGATTGACCGGAGGCGGCCACCAATTGCTGCATCTCATATTGCACGTTCTGATTACTGAGGATGGATTCAATTTGCTGATCAGATAATGGCGCGGTGGTCACGCTATCGATTCGATCAATACGAGATGGGGATGAGTTTGATTTATTTCCAAACAATTTGCGAAAGAATTCAGCCATGAAAACTCCTTGGTTCAGGCAAGCAAAGCATAAACTTGATGATCGGTCGAACCAATATAAACAATATCGTCAAAGATAACCGGTGTGCCCGTAATGGCACCTTCGGTTTTGAACTTCCAGCGTTCGCGCCCGGAGCGATATTCGAGGCAGTATAAATTTCCATCCACCGAACCACAGTAGAGGGAATCTTTATAAATCACGGGCGATCCGCTGACTTGATGTTCGGTTCGGAAACGCCACGCCTCTTTACCGGTGTGCGCGTCCACGCCATAAATGAATCCATCCGCCGCGCCGACAAAGACAAAGTTGTCTGCAAGGGCAGGCGAAGACACGGAGCCTTTTCCGAGGCGGAAGCGCCAAATGGCCCAGCCATTGCCTGCATCAAGACAGTATAACGTACTATCCGCGGAGGCAAAGAAGATTGCCTGACCTGCGGCAATCGGGGATGAAGTAACGGCGCGTTTTGCCTGATAGCGCCACTTCATCGTGCCGCGAAAATCGAGTGCATAAAAGTCGCCGTTCTCAGAGCCAAAATAAACCATTTCATTTGCGACAAATGGCGTGGAGCGGATTTGATCGGCAGAAGCAAATTGCCACACGCTCCGACCCGTATTGACGTTCACTGCGTGAAGCGCATGATCATCCGAACCGATGAAAATATGTCCTTCTGCGATACGCGGCGAGGAGCGGATCGGTCCTTCCGTAAAGTAAGTCCATACGAGCTTGCCTGTGCGGGCCCCGATCACATGCAGGCGTTTATCTTCCGATCCAAAGAAGAGATTGTTTTCGTAGGCGGCTGGCCGCGATACGATGCCGCCATCCGTTGGATATTTCCATTGGAATTTTCCATCTGCGGCATTGAGAGAATATAAGTTGTTATCGTAACAGCCAATGTATAACCCGCCTTGATAAATCAGCGGTGTGCCGCGCACTTCATCTTCGCATTTAAAAGTCCAGATGGGTTTGATACCGCCGGTTGGCGCGATGGATGTGGTTGCGATCTTGGATAACGCGCCGGTTTTGCGCGCCGCGTTCATGAGCGCCTCTTTCATTTCGATGGCGCCCGCGAATCGTTCGGTCGGATTATATTGCAAAGCAGTATTGATCACCGTTTCCAATTCAGGGGAAACCCGGGTATTGATTCGGCGGATGGGCCGTTCCCCAAAAGAGAACGGCGGTTCAAGCCGCGGATCGCGGCGGGTCAATGCGTGGTGAAGGGTCGCGCCGAGGGCGTAGATATCTGCCAGAGGCGAGGCTTCGCCGCGATATTGTTCTGGCGGCGAATAACCTTCCGTGCCGATCATCGTTCCTTTTTGTCCGACCTGAAACGTCTTCGCGATGCCAAAGTCGACCAAGATGACATCACCGTTGCTGTTGATCATGATGTTCGAGGGCTTCATGTCGCGGAAGACAATTGGATCAGGTTTGTGGCTGTGCAAGAAAGACAGCACATCGCACAGTTGAATTCCCCATGTCAGAATTTGATCTTCCGCCAGAAAGCCTCCCGTGTCGCTAATGATCGACTCAAGGTCCTTGCCGTGGACAAATTCCAAAACTAAATAAGAACGGTCTTCCTCGGAAAAATAATCGTAGATGCGCGGAATGGAAGGATGGTTGAGCGTTGCTAAAAGATTGGCCTCGCGCTCGAAATTATGAATGATGGTTTGCCGCGTGAGCGGATCGGGCGCGTTATTGATCATTTCTTTAACGGCCACCAGCTTGGTCACATTCGGGAAATGCAAGTCTCGGGCGCGATAAACCGAACCCATGCCGCCAACGCCGATCACTTCTTGAATATTATAGCGATTGACCAGCGTCAGCCCGGACTGAAGTTGTCGGCGAGGACGAGCGGATTCGTCATCTAGTGAATGTGTAGAGTCTTGTGTATCCAGACGGCATCTCCTTTTACTAAATTATAGTGTGCGTCGATGGTATTGGCAACCGCCCAAAACTCTCATTAATGAAAGCCGCCCTTGCTTGTAAACCGGTTCTAAGGCACAATGGTGTCCGCTTATGAAGATTCTAGCGCTCAGCGACCAAGTTGTGGAACGGATTTATCACCTTGCCGGACAAGGACATTTCCGAGATGTCGGCTTAATTCTCGGTTGCGGCGATCTTCCCTATAAATATCTGGAGTATCTGGTTTCGGTGTTGAACGTGCCGATGTTTTATGTGCCTGGGAATCATGACCCGGCCGAGAATCCAAGATTCGTTTCGACGCGTGCCGAAGGCGGCTCCAACCTCGACTTGAAGTTTTCTTATTCCAAAGGATTCTTAATTGCCGGTTTTGGCGGTTCCATCCGTTACCATCCCGATGGTGTCAATCAATATACTCAAGCCGAGGCATACCGGCGCGTGGTTCATTTGATGCCCGGCTTATTGTGGAATCGAATCCGTTATGGACGCGCCCTCGATATTCTCATCACTCATTCGCCGCCGTTCGATATTCACGATGAGAAGACGCAGGCTCATCGCGGACTGAAAGCTATCAATTGGATTTTGCGCTGGGCGCGTCCGCGTTATCATTTTCATGGACACATGCATTTTTATCGTCGAAACTTGGAACCGTCTGTAACCCAGTTAGGCCCGACCACCATTATGAATATCTTTCCTTATAAAGTAATTGAGGTTGAACATGTCTAATGAATTGAACTCTCGTGTGCGCGCGGATTTCAGCCGGGCGCGCTTCAAAGCTTTTCTTCACCGCGCTCTCGGCGCTATTTCCGGCCAGCCGACCACTCTGCTTTCCTACGATGAGATCAAGCAGAGTCTCCATATCGGCGGGCCGATCTATCGCGGCGTGCATACCGTCCGCGTGGATCAGATCGTGGGCAGTCTGAATCGCTATCATGAATTTGATCGAGCGTTTCTTCCGGCCGAGAATCAATTAGCCGAGCGCTGGCAAAATATCAACCGCGCATTTTATAACGACATCAGTCTTCCGCCGGTTGTGCTTTATAAAGTGGGACAGGTTTATTTTGTGGTGGATGGTCATCATCGCGTTTCGGTGGCGCGCGAGCAGGGACAAGAATTCATCGAAGCCGAGGTGCGTGAATGTTCCACCAAAGTTAATATCACGCCGGATCTTAAACCCGAAGACTTAAAGATCCTCGGACAAAAAGTTCACTTCCTCGAACGCACCGGACTCGATGACTTGCGCCCGAAAGCAAAGATCCGTCTCACCATTCCGGATGGCTTCGACCGCATGTTGGAACATATCGCCGTGCATCGTTATTTTATGGGACTCGATTTGAAGCGTGATATTCCAGAGGAAGAAGCCATTACGCATTGGTATGACACAGTCTACTTTCCGATTGTTAAAGAAATCCGGCAAAGCAAAATCTTAAAGGATTTTCCCGGCAAGACCGAAGGTGATCTTTATTTGTGGGTGCTCGATCATCAGCGTTATCTTGCGGATGAAGAGGGGCAATCGCTCCAGCCGCCAGAAGATGCCGCGCGCGACTTTATCGAAGAACATGAAGATTAACCGATGACACAAAGAGATTATTTATGACTCGACATTCTCTTTCTGGCGTATATGCCGCGGCGGTGACTCCGTTGAAATCCGATCTTTCTCCGGACCTCGAAGCGGTCGCGCCATTCTTAAGTTTTCTCGCATCTCGCGGCTGCCATGGCGCGCTGATCTTCGGCACAACTGGCGAAGGTCCATCCTTTTCTCCATCCGAGCGCGCGGAGGTTTGGCGCGCGGCATTGAAAGTCCGAGAGCAATTTCCAGACTTCAAATTATTTGCAGGCACTGGCACACCGAGTCTCACCGAGACAATTGACTTAACCAAACTCGCGTTCGATCTTGGCTTCGATGCGGTTGTGACTCTTCCCCCATATTATTTCCGCAAAGCGACCGATGACGGCTTGTATAATTGGTTTGAGCAAGTGATTCGCAAAGCTGTTCCATCTGACGGATTTTTATTTGGCTATCACATCCCCAGCGCGGCAGGCATTGGCTTCTCCATTGAATTGCTTTCAAGGCTCAAAGATTCTTTTCCCAAGCAATTCGCGGGCATCAAAGATTCATCACATGATGAATCTTTTACTCGTGCACTCGGTGAGAAATTTGGCGCGGACTTGACCGTGTTCAATGGAACCGATTCAGATTTCACATTGGCTTTGCAGAATCACGCCGCGGGTTGCATCACTGCACTCGCAAATATCATCTCGCCTGATTTGCGTAATATTTACGATGCGTTTATCAATGGCAAAGATACATCCTCTTTGCAAACGAAAGTCAGCGAACAGCGACATGTTCTTGAAAAATATCAACCTTTCCCGCCATTGCTCAAAGCGATGTTAGCGCGCTTATATGATCAACCGCGCTGGTATATCCGACCGCCACTGGTGGAAATGACGAAAGAGGATGAAGAAAAAGTAATTCGCGAGTTGTAAAGCGACATGTAGCTATTTGGCAAAAGCTGGAAGCTTATAAGCAAGTTTCATTTAATTGCTTTTCCAGTGTAAGGGTCAATTTGAATCTTAAATAAAAAAGAGGGTGAGCCATTGTTTCCATCATAATATACCTCCCAGCCTGTATAACCAGATATTCCCACAATGACTCTACACATATTTTGGACAGATACACGGGCTTCTTTTCCGCCATTCTCTTCAGCAATTAAAAGAGCATCGTCAGCGTTAAATTTGAAGTTACTCAGATTAACGCTGTCCCATCCAAGGATTGGGCGAGGAAAGGCTGTTCCTCCGCCCCATGCCACATCTCTATATTGTGGAGTTATTTGAATTTCACGAGCTGTGTATGTTATTTCTCCATCATAAAAGACTGATTTGAAAAAAATAAAATCCCCTAACGTGAATCCATTTGGATTATTCTGGCAGTCTGCATAAAAATCCACACCATATAAACTCCAATCTTTCAAATTATCTTTCCACACAAATTGATCTAAAGCACCGGCAATTTTCAAATAATCGGATTGATGCCACGCAAGCGACCCCTCGTAGATTGGAGCTTCAGGGGTTGCCAACTCTGGCATAAATACATTTGTTTCGCCGCGATTTAGGGATTCAAGAATTGTTTCAGGGTTTATTTCATAGCCACCCATATCATGGTAACAAGTTAAGCAATCTGGATATCGCCTTTCCTCAATGAAGGGATCAGAAGAAATATAAACGATATAGATCACTCCACATAAGATGCTTGTAAAGATGAGCAGAACAGCGATAGCGATGATTCGTTTGTTTTTGTTGTTTTTACTCATGTTTATGCTCCCAATATCAACCCATGCATTAATGGCAAATTGTTAAATTTCTAATCCCACTCATCATAAACCACCTTAGCCGATGATGCAATAAGTGAATGCGCTTCTCCTTCCTTTTCAAACCCATTTGTCATGATCGCTAATACAAAGGCGTTTCCATCCGGCGGATAAACAATTCCCGCATCGTGATAATACTTTCCCGTCCAGCCGGTCTTGTGTGCCACGCGGGCGTCCGCTGGCAATTGCGCCGGAATCATCTCATTGAATTTTTGTCCAAGCAGTATCTCAATTATCTCATCCGAGTCTTGTGGCGAGACAACTTCGCGCTTTGCCAGCTTCAATAAAATCTGCGTCAGTCCGCGCGCGGTGGCGGCGTTATTTAATCCCAATCGAAATGCTTTATTGTCTTCCACACCGCGCCGGACGATCACATCGTTCGTTCCCAGCTCTTGCATAAATTGAGTCGTCAAATCGGGCGTGACGCGTTCGATCAGAAGATTTGTCGCCAAATTACTGCTGACCGTGATCATGCGAAAAATCAATTCGCGAATCGAAAACGATTCACTGATATGCTCATATAAATCTTTTTCCGAATCATCTTCAATGGATAAAGAATATAAGCTTCCATCCGCGATGCTAGAGAATTCATTTTTGACCAGCATTGAATCGTCCAATGAAAACAATCCTTGCCGCGCTTGATGAAATGCTTCCATCATCACGCAGATTTTCATCGTGCTGGCGGGATGAAAAGATTGATCCGATTGAATCAAAATTTCTTCGCCGGTTGCAAGACTGTGCGCGGCGAGTCCGACTTCCACCTTGCTTTGACGAATCAATTCATTAAGATCTTCAATGATACGTTTCATAAAACTATTATAATATCCTCATGACCGACACATGGCGACTCCTCATCACAGCTCCGGCACGCGGCGCGTGGAACATGGCTGTGGATGAAGCGATTCTCGAACATATCAGCCGCGGCGAATCGCTCCCGACCCTGCGGCTTTATTCGTGGCAGCCGCCTTGTCTTTCGCTCGGTCACGCGCAACCATTTTCGGATGTAGATATGAATCGTCTCAACGAACGCGGCTGGGATGTGGTGCGCCGTCCAACCGGTGGGCGCGCAATTCTTCATACGGATGAATTAACCTATTCAATCACCGCGCCGATTGATGAGCCGCGCGTCGCGGGTTCCATCCTTGAAAGTTACAACCGATTAGCAGGCGCGTTATTGCAAGCGGTGAAATCTCTTGGCTTGCCGGTCGAGATCAAAGAAGATTCGGGTACGAGTCACGAGACGCCTAATCCAGTTTGCTTTGAAGTTCCTTCAGCGTATGAGATTACCGTTCACGGCAAGAAATTAATTGGATCAGCTCAAGCGCGGCGAAAAGACGGCGTACTACAACACGGCTCGCTTCCATTGACCGGAAACTTGGCGCGCATTACTGAGGCTTTAACTTTCGCTGATGAGTCTGCGCGGAACGAAGCCGCGCAACGATTGCTGGCACGCGCCACAACAGTTGAATCAATTTTAGGACGCGAGGTTTTATGGAACGATGCCGCGCAGGCTTTCATCTGGGCTTTTGAAGCGACATTGAATCTGAAATTGGAAGAACAGCCTTTATCCGAAAATGAACGCGGACGAACTGATGAACTCATCCGCGAGAAATATAATCATCCAGATTGGACGAAACGCGTGTAGCAGTATGTCATTGCGAGGGCGTTTTGCCCCGAAGCAATCTCATGTTAAATTCAAATGACTGTTAGATGAGATTGCCACGTCGCCGCGAAGCGGCTCCTCGCAATGACATATCAAGCCTTCTTCATCTCAACTTTGAAATTATCCAATGCTTGAATCGGCGTGGGGTCGACGCCGTATGCAATGGCAAGATAATATGCCATGTAATCGCCAAATAGAATCAACGTCCACATATGAGCGAGCAGTGAATCGCCGCGTGCATCGAGGAAATCGGTGTTGATGCCTTCAAGCATAAAAGCATGTTTGGTTAAATCAATCCGCTTGCGATTGCGCGGATGATCGGACGGCGCACGCAAAAATAATTCCATCATATGTGGCATCAACACTTCTTCGGGATGAATTGTTCCCGCCAGCGTATTGTGATCGGCTTCAGGCAGGAATTCAAAGTTGGCTCCGGCTTTTGCTACTTCATTGATCTGAGTTTTGAATCGTCGCGCGATCGGTGCCAGCGCGCCCGCGCCGAACACTGTCACCCAACGACCCATCAATTGACCGGCGTAACGTTTCGCGGCGTTGTGAGCTGCGGGGATTTCGGCACGCCAATGCTCCTGTGATTTCTTCATCACATCAATCGCTTCATTCAAATCTTTGGTTGGATCAGGAATTAATTTCAATCTTGTGAATAAAGCCAACAGCAAACCGAATGAAAATCCAACCGCGGCGCGTGGCTGACCTTGATGGTTGAATGTCCAAACCGGAATATTTTTTTCTTTTGCGCGTTTGGAGATTTCGCCGCCGGTGCTGATGACAACAATGGTGCATTGATTCTTTAGCGCCTGTTCAAACGAATCGAGAGTCTCTTCGGTGTTGCCGGAATGTGAAGATAAAATCACCAGTGTCTCTTGTCCTTTTGCAAACGCGGGCAGACCATAATCGCGGTGGACAAAAATTGGCACGAGACAGCTTTGTGAAACGGCGGCCGCTACCAAATCCGCGCCGATCGCTGATCCGCCCATGCCAGCGATCACCACGCATTGAATATTTTTTGCATCGGGCAAAGACATCGTTTGTCCCAATTCCCAAGCCGACATCAATTGATCGGGCAAGCCGTCAATTTCACCGAGCATGTTTTGCGTATCGAGTTCTTTGAAATGAGAAGGTTGATCGAGATTGATCATGGTATTTTCCTATCCTTTGATTAATTTCTTGTACTCAGGATTTCTCCGAATGTAGGCAGCCACATAGGGACACATTGGAATGACTCTTAACGATTTATCTTTTGCATAATCCAGTGCGAACTGAGTCAATCGTCCGGCGACACCTTGGCCTCGAAATTCGGGCGCAACACCCACATGTGTCATTGTCAAAGTATTGCCATTGTGGATGTATTCCAATTTTGAGAGGGCGTCGTTAATCCAAACCTCAAAACGACTCTCTGCTTCGTTATGGATTACTTCAAGTTCTTCAAGATTGATTTTCATGGTGCCTTTCTTTTGTAATCACCGCGATAAATTTCACAATGATCTGCGGATTGATCATCATCGTCCATTTGGGGTATTGTATCCTATTCATATTTCGAGTATATTCGGAAAAATTTTCCAAAGGAGGATGTTGTGAAAAAAATCTTGAAATGGATTGGGATAGTGATCGGTAGTTTGATCGGCTTGATTTTAATCGTTGCGATAGGATTATATACAAAATCGAGGCTGGAGTTTGGGACGAAATACAATGTGCAAGTTGAGTCGGTGACCGTTCCCACTGATGCCGCGTCCATTGAACGCGGTAAACATCTTACGACAGTTTTATGCATGGAATGTCACAGCGATGATTTGGGTGGGCAAGTGGGCTGGCTCAATTTTGGCCCGTTGGGCGGTGCGAATACGCCCAACCTGACTTCTGGCAAAGGTGGAATTGGCGGGCAATTCACTGACGAAGACTTTGTGCGCGTTCTGCGTCACGGTGTCAAGCCTGATGGAACCTCCGTGTTCGTTATGCCGGCAACCGATTTTTATTATCTAAGCGATCAGGATTTGGGCGATGTGATTGCGTATGTCAAATCTGCGCCGCCAGTGGATCGCGGCGGTGATGCTCAAAATGTTCATCTTAGCTTCTTCGGTAATGTGATGTATGGCGCGGGCGCGTTGGGTAATTTATTGAGAGCCAGTCAGATAGATCAAGCGAATCGCCCTGTGAATATACCGGAGCCAGCTGTGAGTGCGGCTTACGGCGAATATCTGGTCAACATCAACGGCTGCCGCGATTGTCACGGTACTCAATTGTCAGGCGGCAAAACTCCTCAGCCCGGTTCACCTCTGGCGCCGAATCTGACGCCGGCCGGTGATCTCAGCACGTGGAAGGAATCGGATTTTCTTCAGGCGCTTCACAGCGGAGTCACGCCTACGGGAATGCTGCCACCTCAGTTCATGCCCTGGGGTTATAAAGGTAAGATGACGGATGACGAGCTTGACGCGATCTTTATGTATTTGCAGTCCTTGCCTAAATTACCAACCTCTACCGCGCCGGCAGGATAAACAAATCAAGCCGAGTCCATTGACTCGGCTTGATTATTTAAGTAGTTTCCTTAAAAGGCGGTTGACCATCCCTCCGTTTGCTCTTACAATATTAACGATGGGCTATGTTTGTGTTTTCAATGCAGGTTTCTATCGCCCGGATCACGATCCTCCGCACTCTATTAGTCGTGCCGTGATGTCATTTTATATATAATTATCGGAGGAAAATTCCATGTTTACCCCACTTCTTTCCAAACGTGCTTCCGTGTATGCCGATGTTCCCGATGAAAAGTGGAACGATTGGCGCTGGCAGTTAAGCCATCGTCTGAATAGCGCGGAAGAGATCGAAAAAATAATCCCGTTGACCGAATCGGAGCGCAAAGCTCTCAACACGAACGGCTTGTTCCGCGTGGATATCACGCCGTATTTTATTTCGCTGATCGATCCGGACGATGCGGATGATCCAATCCGGAAACAAGTGATCCCGACCGATTCGGAAATGGTGCCGTTTACTGCGATGATGGAAGACTCATTAGCGGAAGACCGCCACTCTCCCGTGCCGGGGCTGGTTCATCGTTATCCTGATAGAGTCCTCATGCTCGTCACGACTCAGTGCGCGTCGTATTGCAGATATTGCACGCGCTCACGCATCGTCGGCGATCCCAGTGCGACATTTTCGCGCCATGAATTCGAAATGCAGATTGAGTATCTCAAGCGCACGCCGCAAGTGCGCGATGTATTATTATCCGGCGGCGATCCGCTTGTGCTGGCTCCAAAAATCCTCGAAGAGATTCTGACGCGCCTGCGCGAGATTCCGCATATCGAGATCGTCCGCATCGGTTCGCGCGTTCCTGTGTTTATGCCCATGCGCATCACACAGGAATTATGTGATATGCTCAGTAAATTCCATCCGTTGTGGTTGAACATTCACGTCAACCATCCGAATGAGATCACCAAAGAATTGGCGGAAGCCTGTGACCGTATGAGCCGCGCTGGAATTCCATTAGGCAACCAATCTGTTCTTTTGGCCGGGATCAATGATTGTGTTCACATCCAACGCGAATTGGTCCAGAAGTTGACGCGCATTCGCGTCCGTCCGTATTATCTCTATCAATGCGATTTGGTTGAAGGCGCGGGACATTTCCGCACGCCGGTCGCGAAGGGCATCGAGATCATGGAAGGTCTGCGCGGCCACACATCCGGTTATGCCGTTCCGCAGTTTATTGTGGATGCCCCGGGCGGTGGCGGTAAGATTCCGGTGATGCCGAATTACCAAATTAGCGCTTCGGATCATAAAATCATTTTGCGTAACTACGAAGGTTATGTTACAACCTATGAAGAGCCGACTGAATACAAGGCGCACGATCCGAAGACATGCAAGTATTGTCAGAGCAAGCGCGTGGAGCCGGGTCAAACTGGATTAACCGGCTTGCTCGATGGCGAGGAAATGTTCATCAAGCCCGAGGGCTTCGATGAAATTCATGACCGCAACGGCATCCAACACCGCTTGAAAGACTCGAAGAAATGGCAGCCGCTTGGCATTGGCGCCGGCGACGCTGTTCATCACGAAGAAGCTTAATCTACTTAAGGAGAAAATCATGCAAGCCTTCCGTAAATCATTGCTCGTGACGCTGGCGTTGACCGCGCTCTTGGCGGCCTGCGCGCCCGCACAACCTAGTCAGAATCAGGTTCAATCCTTGGTACAAACCTCCGTCGCCTCAACTATGCAGGCGCAAAATCAAGTCAGCACTTTTGTGGCGCAGACCGTTCAAGCCCAGCAGCCAGCCGCGACCCAGGCGATGACAGACACACCAATCGTAGCGGTCACAGCAAGTCCGCTTCCAACTCTGACTCCCGTTTTGACAATTCCAAGTCCGACCACAGTTGTGTATTCTGGCGGCGGAGGAGGAGGCGGATCGGTTGCACCACTGGCATTCTCCTGTGGTCAAGAGGATTGGAGGCCATTGGATTACACAGTGTTTTATGCCGGTGAGAACTTTGAAGTGAAGTGGACGCTTGAAAATACTGGTACCCAGCAATGGTGCGAAAGCAATTCGTGCTCTGGTGGTCCTGACCTGACATATGTGTCCGGTAACCCAAGTAATACCAATAATTTTATAGCCTCCTCGCTTGGCAATGGCCCGATACAAGTGCCTTCGCTTAAGCCAGGCAAAACTTGGCCGATGGGCCCGTACAGCGCGGTGGCACCCAGCAAGCGGGGCACTTGGTTTATGGTTTGGAAACTGGAAGACATGCAGAACAGTGAGTGTTTGCAATTTGCGATCGTTGTGAAATAGTGCTTGATTGCGAGAAGCATTGTTGAGAGAAAAGCGTATGAAATCGAGCTCGCAACGCGCTTTGCAAATATTCCTCGCCGCTGTTCTTTTGCTGATCAGCTGCGACGTTTCTACGCTGATATCTAATCAGCAGATTCCTACTCCCATACCCGGCGCGATCAATTTGATTGTCGCTCAAACTGCCGCCGCGGCTGCCACGCAAACGGCGGCTATCATTCCTCCAACGCTGACGCCCACCTTGACTCCTTTCCCGACTCAGACTCCTTTAGACACGCCTACTGTAACACCGACTTTTATCTTCCTATTACCTACGTTCACGCCCACAATAACACCTACAGACGCAAGCACCGTATTTACATGTAGTCTAATGTCACAGTCTCCGGGGAATGGAACTCACTTCGCTCCCAGCCAATCCTTTACATTGACTTGGAAGGTTAGGAACACCGGTTCCAGTAATTGGATTCAAAAAGACGTTTACATCGAATACGTAAGTGGAGCACAGTTCACTGGCACAACCGTTATCGAAATACCCAAGGCGCTTACTTCCGGTAATTTTTTTAACTTAGTAATTAACATGACCGCGCCGAGTAAAATAGGCAATTACACAACCCATTGGACTTTAACGGCTGATGGTGAAGATTTTTGTTCCTTGTCGATGCAAATCAAAGTCCCATAAAAAGAAGCGGCGACCAATTTGGTCGCCGCTTCTTTTTTAATTTTACCCTCGCAGTTTCGCGCCGACTTCTTGTTCCAAGCGTTTCACAATTTTGTTTCGGAGCGCGGCGGCTTCGGCATCCGTCATTGTTTTATCTGCGGCTTGATAGGTGAGACCATAAGCCAATGATTTTTTTCCAGCTCCGATTTGATCGCCGCGATAAACATCGAACAAGCGGACATTCGTTATGTTCTTTCCGCCCGTTTGGCGGATCAATGTTTCGAGGCGCGACGCCGCGACTGATTCATCCACAATGACCGCAATATCTTCCAAGACAGGAGGAAATTCAGGGACAGGTGTGATGCCGTAATTTGGATTCAATTTTCGTAAGGTTTCAAGATCAAATTCTGCGACAAGCATCGGCGAATCACCCAATTCATATTTTTCTTTGACAAGCGGATGCAGTTCACCGAACACGCCAAGAACTTGATCGTTGATTTTTATTTCCGCAGCTTTTCCGGGATGCAGGAATTTAACGGAGTCAGTGGATGTGTAGGAAATGTTTGTATAGCGGAGTCCGCTCAAAAGAAGTTCGATGCGTCCTTTCATATCGTAAAAATCGAACGCTGTTGAATCTTTTGCGTCCCATGCGGTCGCTTCGCGCAAGCCGCTCATCGCGATAGCAAGTTTACGTCGCTCATCCGGCAATTCATTTTTATTTGGCTCAAAGGTTGAACCGATTTCAAAGAATGCCAGCGATTCGCTGAGACGAATATTTTTCTCCATCACATCCAAAACCGATGCGACCAAACTGCGGCGCAACACGCTGCGCTCTGGCGCAATCGGATTCGCGATGCGAACATAATCGCCGGTGATGCCAAGCCGCGCTTCGCTTTCAACGGACGTGAGACGATATGTAACGACTTCGTTCAGACCAAGTGCGACAAGAAGATCGCGCAATCGTTCTTCCCATTCATGAACCGGATTGCCGATTTGCAGCGGGAGCGCATCTGCCATGCGCGTGGATGGGATGCGATCATAACCATAAATGCGCGCGACTTCCTCAAGTACATCCGCGAGCCCAACAACGCCGGTTCCGATATCCATGCGATGTGGCGGCACTTCGGCTTTGACCTCATTTTTTTCGACAGTGCATTTGAATTCAAGGCGCTCCAATGAATCTGCGATTTCTTTTGCAGTGAGATCAATGCCCAGCAAGCGCTTCACATCGTGTGATGTCACGGTGATGGTTGGATCTTTTGGCTTGAGCGGATATTCGTCTACAAGATCGGGCGCGACGATTCCGTTTGCCCATTGCGACATCAGTTGTAGTCCGCGTTTGACTCCGGTTTCAGCCAGCACCGGATGCACACCGCGCGAGAATCGGAACGAGGCTTCAGATGGCAGATTATGTTGCTTGGCAGTTCGTCGAATGTTAATAAAATTCCAGGCCGCGCCTTCGAGTAAAACATTAGCGGTGCTTCGGCCGCGTATACTGACTTTGCCTTGAGATATTTCACCATTCTTGAACTCAATGCCTTTTGCATCAAGGATTTCCTTCGACGAATCGTACACCTCGCTTTCAAGTCCACCCATTACACCCGCAAGTGAGAGCGGACCTTTCTCATCGCACACAAGAACATTTAGTGGAGAAAGGGTTCGCTCGACGTTATCAAGTGTTACAAGTTTTTCGCCGTCTTTTGCAGGACGCGTGATAATCGTGATCGGCTTTTTCTTTGCGCGTTCTTTCAACACATCGTAATCAAATGCGTGAAGCGGTTCGCCGAGTTCGAGCATGGCATAGTTGGTCGCGTCGACAATGTTATTGATAGGACGCATGCCCGCCAGTTTGAGTCGGCGCTGAATTTGGTAAGGGCTCGGTTTAATTTCAACGTTGCGAATCAGTCCAAGCACGAAACGCGGATTGAGTTCAGGATTAGTAATTTCAATAGAAACAAGCCCTTCGACTGATTCGCCTGATGTTTTGAATTGGATGGTTGGCTTCTTGAGTTCGCGTCCGGTCAATGCGGCGAGTTCACGCGCCACGCCAATCACGTTGGCATTGCGCGCCATGTTCGGCAAAATGGAAATATCCAAAACCGCGTCGCCCATATAATCTGCAAGCGGCATTCCGACCAGCGCGTCGTCATCGAGCAGAATGATGCCTTCGTGCTCTTCAGTGATGCCCAATTCTTTTTCCGAGCAGACCATTGAATACGAATCCACGCCGCGGATTTTTGCGCGCTTGAGAGTAGTCAATTGCAAACCTTCGGCATGACCATCGTAAAGCGTCGAGCCTTCTTTGGCATATGCAACCTTGATCGGCTTGGCTAATTTGCCCGTGCCTTTCAGATGAAAGATATTCGGAGCGCCGGTGAGAACAACTTGTTGCTGCTGACCATCGAATAAATCAAGCAGAGTTAACCGGTCCGCGTTGGGATGCGGCTTCACCTCATAAATTTCAGCCACAACGATTTTGTCTTTATCCCAACCAATGCCGCTAGTTTTGAATTCATGTTTCTCGCCGTTCTTATAAGTTGGCATCGGCAAGCCCGCGTAATGAATCTCGTCCACTTCGAGACCAGCGAGAGTCAATTTGCGAGCGATCTCTTCAACGGTCAGACCATCGAGGTCCATGAAATCTTTGAGCCATGAAATCGGTAACTTCATTTTGACCTCCTAAAATTGTTCAAGGAAACGAATATCGTTTCCCCAGAAATAACGAATGTCTTCGATCTTGTAGCGCAGCATCAACTGGCGTTCCGGTCCCATGCCCCACGCAAAGCCGGAATAAATCTTCGGATCGTAACCGCCATTTTGCAGAACGACCGGATACACCATGCCTGAACCGAGAATTTCAAGCCAACCAGAATTTTTGCAAACCGCGCAGCCTGTTCCGCCGCATACAAAACATTCCACATCCATTTCAGCGGACGGTTCCGTGAATGGAAAATATGAAGCGCGGAAACGTGTGCGCGCATTCTGTCCGAACATACGATGGGCAAACTCGATCAGCGTGCCTTTCAAATCAGTGAACGTGATTCCTTTTCCAACGGCAAGTCCCTCCACTTGATTGAATTGCACTTCAGAGCGAGCCGTGATCTGTTCCGCACGAAAACACATGCCGGGCAAAGCAATCCGAATCGGCGGCGGGTCTTTCGGATTCAGCGCCGCGAACTGGCGCATGGCATGAATTTGTCCGGGCGATGTATGCGTGCGCAACAAAATCGGATTGTCGCCGCGTTCTTCGGTCGCCACATATAATGAATCCTGCATGTCACGCGCCGGATGATGCGGCGGGAAGTTGAGCAATTGAAAGTTCATCTCGTCCGTTTCAACTTCGCGCGATGTATAAACTTGGAATCCCATCTCAGCCAAAATGGATAAGACGCGTCGCAACTGCTGCGTGGATGGATGCAAACGTCCCTGATGAATGGCGCGACCGGGCAATGTCACATCCAATTTTTCTTCATTCAACGAACGCTCCAGCGTGGACTTTTTGATGGCTTCCGTTTTATCGGCTAGCGCGGCTTCGAGCGCCACCTTGACTCGATTCGCAGCTTGACCAACAACCGGTCGTTCCTCTTTCGATAACGCGCCCAATCCGCCGAAGACTTGCATCAGCGCCGAACTGCGCCCAAGATGAGTCACTCGCCACGCATCGAGGGATGATTCGTTGTCCACCGATTGCAGTGCATCCAACGCAGATTTTTCGATCTCACTTAATCGATCAATCATTTACGCCTCCAAAATAAAAATCTCCCGTCCGCAATTGGGACGGGAGGAAGATTCCCGTGGTACCACCCAAGTTGACTCACATGAGTCCACTTTGTGCTGACTAACATCAGCATCTCTCATAACGTTGAGAAACGGTTCGGACTACAAACAATGGTCTTCACCCGAACGGCTCAAGAGGGAACTTCGACTGGCTTCAATCGAGCGCAGGTTTCAACTCTGCTCCTGCGCCTCTCTGTCGGCTTATACCAGATTACTTTCCTCTTTCATAGCCTTTGATTTGTTGCTGTAATTATCTTCAAAAACGAGATGATGTCAAGGATAACAACTTGTAAGATTTTTATGGCGTTGGCGTTTTAGTTGCTTTCCACGATGTGCTGGTTGGATACATTGTCCACGTTGGAATAGGTGTGCGCGATGGAGTGGAAGTGGGCGTCGGCGTATTGGTTGGAATGAATGATGGATCTCCGAGCCACGGAAGAAACCGGATGATACTTTTTGCATCATCTGAACCTTTGATCTCGCAGCGCTGTAATACGAATAGGTTGCTTGTGAATTGATCGGCTCTATACCCGGTGGCTCCCATAGCGGCAATATAACCGGCAAAATGCACATAATCTGTTACGGCGCTATTTGCACCGCCGAATGGATAAGCAAAGGTGAGAATGGGAACACCAAGTTGTTGTTCCAAATCTTTTCGTGACTGTAGAATCTCATAGTGAAGCTGGTCATCGGTCATTACAGTGACGTTCTGGTGCGTCTCGGTATGACTCCCAATTTCCCAACCTGCCGCCGCCATTTCTTTAATCTGATTCGTTGTCATGTTGTTAGCGGCATTCATCCACGTTACAACAATATACAAAACACCAGTAAAGCCATATTTTTTCATGATAGGGAAAGCACTGGTGTATTGGCTCTCCCAGCCATCATCAAATGTAATGATGATAGGATGTGGTGGGAGTGACGCGCCTTTTGTAATCGCATCAACCAGCATGGATGTTGTGATGGTGGTATATCCCCAATCGTGAAGTAACTTAAGTTCTGAATCGAAATGATCCGGTGAAACGCATAAATCGTCAGGTGTAATAACGCAACTAACTCCCTCCGGCGTAGCGGTAATGTGGTGATACATAAAGATCGGGACTTGGATATGACCCGGACCTTGGGATACCCAGGTCGGGGATGGAATAAGGGTCGCTGTAAATGTCGGAGTGATGGATGGCGTTGGAGTAGTGGTAGCCGTTTCCGTCGGAGGCCGAGGCGATGAAGTTTGGGTCGCGGTGGCTGTCGGCGCGTCAAAAACCATTCCACTGCACCCGGCAAGAAGCGATGCTAACAAAACAATGATAAAGATACAACGATTCATTTTTTCCTTTTAAAAGCAACGGTGTATTGTACCCCAATCCACCCTTGTGGAAATTTTATTCATTGAGCTTTAACGATTCAACTCCCACAATATTCGCAAGCCATCCAACGTCAGCCACGGCGCGAGGATATTAATGGCTTGGGTTTCTTTTGCGATGAGTTCCGCGAGTCCGCCGGTGGCGATAACTTTCATATCGCTTCCCAACTCGGACCGGAAGCGCGTTACCATTCCCTCGACCATGCTCACATATCCGAAGAGCAGACCCGATTGCATGGCGTGAACCGTGTTGCGTCCAATCACGGACGGCGGGCGTTGAAGATCAATACGTTGAAGTTTTGCGGCGTGGGTAAAGAGCGAATCGGCGGCGAGGTTAATGCCAGCCGTGATCGCGCCGCCGAGATATTCGCCGTCTTTGGTCAACGCGTTGAACGTAGTGGCTGTGCCGAAGTCAATGATGCAGGCGGGGCCGCCATAAAGATTCATTACCGCTACCGCGTCGCAGACGCGATCCGCACCAACGGCTTTCGGATCTTCATAACGGATTTTAATTCCCGTCTTGATGCCGGTATCTACAACGAACGGTTCCTGCTTTAAATATTGGTTGCAAGCCTGGATGACGCGGCTGGTCAACTGCGGAACGACGGAGGACAAGCTGATGCCAATTAAATCTTTAGGCGCGCATTCCGCATGTTCGAGCAAGCCGAGCAGTTGCAAGCCATATTCATCAGGCATACGCGCTGGGTCAGTGGCGAGACGCCAATGCATGCCAAGCTGTTTGTCTTCGTAAAGACCAAGCGTCAGGTTAGTATTGCCAACGTCAATAGTGAGAAGCATTTGACGACTATTTTACCGCTAATGCTTTTTCAACGTCGGTGACAATTGTAAAGAATAAAAACAGAAACGGCACGTAAAGTTGAAACACGAGTCGGCCAAGTGAAAAATCGATGTGCCATTGCAAATCATACGGTGTGATCAAATAGATTCCGTAATAGCCAATAGTTTGCAGGATGAGAATCAAGCCGATTGCCAAATAAGCAGGTCCAAGGTCGGATGATGGAGCGAGCTTGAAAATGAAAGCATAAACAACCAAGATGGGCAGAATGCCGATTCCCCATCCACCAAACGAAAGGAAATCCGCGCCAAAAGATTTCAATATGGTGATGTGGCGTGACAAATCTAATGCTTGCTGAATGGAACGCGTAATGCCACTGCTCAAGACGTCGCTAGGCGGCGCAAGAAATTCTTTGAAGTAAAGAACGATGACCAACGGAAAGACTAGACCGAGCACATACCATCCGAGCACACGCCACGGATTTTGACGAAAGAATGCGATGAATAAAACTGGCAACGTAACCAGCACAAAGAGACTGCCCTCATTTTTTGTCCACGCCGCGAGACCTGCCGTGAAGCCGGCCAAAATCAACAGGCCCGGCTTTTTTGAAGAAGCATACAAATAGATCAATATAATAGTGCTTAGAAAAAAATATGCCAATGGAAGATCGGCTCGCTGCGACGCGCCTTCATTCCCAATCAGTGATGAGCCAAGCAGAAGAATCAAACTTACACTTGCCTGACCGAGACTCTTCGTCAGGTTTAGCGAAGCGCCGAGCAAGCCCGCGCAAGCCAGCATAAAGAGTCCGCTTAAGACAATGGGAACGCGTTGAGATTCCTGACCCACAGCCTGCCACGCCCAGGCAACATCCATGCCCAGTTGCAATGGATAATCGGCATGAAAGATCGGATCCATTTGACGCGAGAACGATCCCAGCCAACCGGGTTGATCGCGGTAGATAAAACGCGCGGCGCGGTTGTACATCATCCACGCATCCCATGCGCCGTGCGGTTCGCGCGCCCACACATTGACGGCGCTCAACGCCGATAAGATCGTAACGATTAATAACCCTGCAAGCAATATGATTTGCAAACGACCGAATCGAATTCGGGGAAGAGCGAGCCGAAGATTTGTTCTTTCGCGAACGATGACAATAATCAAAAGACCAACGAAGAGCGCCAGTTGAACAAAGAGAAATCCGTTTTCATTGGAAAATAAAAGCATGTAAATAAAATCCAACAGCGAGGCTTGTCCAAGTCCGAGTCCGATGCCGAGGAATATTTTGACCCAAATAATTTTCCAGCCGCGTTCGGGCCACAGCAAATGGACAATCACTATGCCGGAAAATATCGAAGGCAAAAATACCAAGATGGATAACAACGTCATTGAGTCAGCCTTTGAAGCAAATATAAATCATCCTTCAGCGGAGTGACGCGGAACTTGCCGTGATTGGATTGACTCCAGATTTGATACGCTTTGCTGTTCAAGTTGGCAATTGTCCATTCCTCGTTGTCGCCGCGCACTAATATGATGGGAGCCATCGCGTATTGAGTGAGCGTATATTCTCCCTGTTCATTATTGGAATCATATTTTGCGCCCGGCACATCCGAGTTTGTTATATAACCAACGACGCCGCGCTGAAATGGCAAAAGTTTTTTGACCGCTTGAAAACGAACTTCCCATTCCGACACTGGATCGTTGTTAAGATTCCCAATCGCTATGGCATTGCGGAGGTTTTGAACGCCGAAATAAATGCTCGCCACAATCATGCCAGCGAGCATCAATCGTTGTAAGATCAGCCTGATGTTCATTTCTATTCTTTTACTTTATCAATGATCTCTGCGATCAAATCATAGCGGCTGAATTGCGGCATGATGTAAACTCCGTGCGCCCAAGGTTTGATCTGTTCGATTAATTCTACCGCGATGCGCACGCCTTCCTCGGCGGCATGTTCGCCAGCATTTTCCATTCGCTGAATGATTTTATCCGGAATGGAAATACCGGGCACCTCATGATTTAAAAAGTTGGCGTGTTTCAAACTGACCAAGGGCAGGATGCCGACCAATACTGGCTTCTCCAATTTTCCAAACTTATTTTCATATGCGGATAAAAATCCGCTTCCATCTTCAGGGCGATAAATGGGTTGCGTTAAAAAGAAATCTGCACCCGCCCGAATTTTTCTCCGTAAATTTTTGATCTCTTGTTCCGGTTCGGGCGCGCATAAATTCAGCGCCGCGCCGACAAAGAAATTGGTCGGCTGACCGATGCTCGTCCCGGAATGATCCACGCCTTCGTTGAATCCCTGCTTGATCAATTTGATCAGACCCGATGGCACGAGATCGTAGTTGTCCATTGCTTCAGGATAATCGCCGACCGCAGTTGGATCGCCCATGATGACGAACACATTCCGAATGCCCAACGCGTGCGCGGCTAATAGATCACCTTGAACGCGCAATAAATTTCGTCCACGTGTGGGGAAGTGAAGCGTGGTCTCCACATTGACGCGGCGCTGCACCACATCGCACACCGCCCACGCCGACATTCTCATGCGCGCCATCGGGGAGTCGGCAACGTTGATGATGTCCGCGCCAGCTTCGGTGAGGAGCGAAGCGCCTGCAATGAGTTTATACGTCGAGAGTCCGCGCGGCGGATCCATTTCAACGGAGATGACAAATTTTCCCTGCGCAAGTTTTTGTGCGAACTGAGTCGGTTGTTCTTGCGCCATCTCGCTGATTTCTTCGGCGGGCAGCATCGTAATGTGCGATGGATTGATTTGGGGCGCGGTGTCGAGCGCTTTTCTCATCGCCGCAATGTGTTGAGGCGTTGTGCCGCAGCATCCACCGACAATGCTCGCGCCTGCCTCGCGAAACGAAAGCGCGTAATCACCGAAGTAATCGGGATCAGCCGGATACATGATTCGCCCGCCGACTTGTTCGGGCCAACCAGCATTCGGCTTGACCCAAAACTTTCCATCAGAAACCGCATGATGCATTTGTTTTAACAATCTTAAAAGTTGTGCGGGCCCGCCTGAGCAATTGACACCAATTACATCCGCTCCGGACTCATTAAGCGTGCGCGCCACTTTCATCGGATCATCGCCCAATAATGTCCGATCATCGCGCGTGAAAGTCACAGATGCAACTAACGGTAATGAACAAACTTGTTTCGCGGCTTTAATGGCTTCTTGGATTTCATATAGATCGCTCATCGTTTCGATCACGATTAAATCTGCGCCCGCTTCACATAACGCTTCGATCTGTTCGGCGAATGCGATGCGCGCTTGTTCCGGTTTGACGCGTCCAAACGGAGCGATGCGCACGCCTAATGGTCCGAGATCGCCCGCGATCAAAACGTCTTTGAATGAAGCCGCGGCAATGCGCTTGGCAAGTTCCACGCCCGCTTGGTTGATTTCAACGATTTTCTGGCCGAGTCCATGCTTGCTTAACTTAAAACGATTCGCGCCAAAGGTGTTGGTCAATATGATTTGCGCGCCCGCTTCGATATATTCGCGATGAATCGCCGCGACCGCGCCGGGATTGGTCAGATTCAATTCATCGAAACATTTTTCAAAACCGATGCCGCGGCTATGCAACATCGTGCCCATCGCACCATCGGCAAGTAAAGTAGTATCTTTCAATTGCTCCAGTAAATCCATCTCAACGTCCAATCTTTTTGATCACAGTTAAAGGAACGCCATCGCGCTCAATCGTGTAAACCACGGGCGCATTCGGAAAATCAGTTTTATCCACTCCATAGCGTGTGGTGATAATGGCGTAATCAAAGGCTTGAGTATTGATGTCGCTGTCCATATAAATTCTCAAATCATGACGCCTATAAATCGCGGCGATATAGGATGGACCGGCGACAAAAATTTTTCCGTTGGCTGGCGCAATCGAGTTGACATAATTCATCGCGGCTCGATACGACGTCGCCCAGTATTCCAACTCAAAGCGTCCCTGCGCGCCGCGTACACCACCGATGAAACTGTTGTAATAAATATATTCATATGGATGCAGTTGAATCCCCGCGACGATTCCTGGAAATACCAGCGCGGCTACGATCAAGCCTCGGACGACGGGTTGGCGGAGGCGACGAAAAAGCCAGTCCACGCCCAAGCCGCAGACAAAAAATACCGGCGGCAAGATGAAGATGATCTGGCGAAAATTATCATAGAGCGGCGACCGTTCAACGATAAACGCTGTCAGCGGCAGGATAAACCATAACAAACTTGCGATCAAAAGATATTTATTCTTCCAAAGCAAAACAAGACTCAAAAAGAACAAGGGCCATATCGGTTCAGTGATTTGGATCGCCAGCAAAATCGGAAGATAGGAACGCGGTAAATTATCAGAGCGATAATATTGCCCGTTGAATAGCACCTGCCCCGGCCACGGATATTCTGACATCACTCGCAGACTCTCAAGTAAATGTGCGAGCGGATTGGGCCAAAGATAGGGCCAAGTAGCAAGCATTACCGCCAATGCGATTCCGGCATATACAAAAAGCATCGGAAATGATTTTTTGCCCATATTTTGCCAGGCATAGATCGCGACCAAGAGTCCAACCAAGGGACCAAGGATGCGAATGGAAATTGTTAAACCAAGTGCAATACCTGCCAATAAAATATTCCAACCGAAAAGCTTAAGCGCCTCAGGAAATTGTTTTCGATACAACCAGCCAATCAATGCTGCGCTGACGATTAGATAAATCAGCTTGAGCCATATTAAAGCGACCAAAGCTCGTTGGATATATATATCTATTTTTGTCTTGCCAAAATTGGATGAAAGATTCCGAAGTAGAACGCCGAGAAAACTTTGGGATTGCGAGAACGCGTTTTGAATGAGCGAAGTCAGACCATTATCGAGGAATTGAGGCGTGAAAAAAAGGAAGATCAAAGAAAGTATCCAGATGCCAGTCATCCAGTAAAGCACGCGCGGCGGTTGCCCAATTATTTTAGGTTGTGAATCCGCCATACGCAATCCCAACTCGAGGCTGATGAGGAACGCGCTGAGAAAGGGAATATCTTTCGGGCTGATAAAGGCATGTCCCCAAAACACAGGTTGGGCGGCGAAGAGCAGTGTTGCGGCGAACGCGGACCATTGACTCATCCATCGGCGCGCAAGAAGATAGAAGGCATAAATGCCGGCTGCGAAGGTGAGGAAGTAAACGAGATGTCGTAGATCGGAGATGAGCCAATTTGGGTCGATAGCGTGAAGCCCGCGTGCCACCAACGCCGTGAACATTACAAAGGCGGGACCATAGTTATCGTACGTATTACCCGTAACGATGATCTGCGCGCTGGTCAGCCATGTTGTGTAAGAGGCGAGCGCGTGATCCGCATATTTGAAGAATTGTAGTTCGTCCCACGATTCGCCGAAGTTTGTCAGCGTGGATAGACCAATCGCTAAGATGACGATGAGCAGGGCGATGATGGGGAATTGTTCGGAGCGAAAAAGTTTTTTCATTTGATGGTTAAGCTTACTTCATCAACTGTTCCACGCGACTTTCACCAACCGAATAATACTTTGCTTGAGTATGATGAACGATGATCGCGGCTGTAGATTGTTCAGGGATCAATTGATATGCAGCGGATAGACTCATTCCTAATTCAGTTACAGTCGCGGGCAGCAATTCAAAAACCTTTTTGTGATCTTCCAATTCAGGAATGGCGGGATAACCCCACGAATAACGTTTGCCTTGCTCGTCGCCGATTCCCAACTCGCGGCGAATGTGCTGATGCAGATAGTCGGCGGTCGCTTCCGCAGTTTGAACGGCCAGGCCGTGTGTGAAGTAGCCCTCAGAGTAATCGCCTTTGGCTTGCAATTCATCAATATGTTCCGTGGCTTCCTGTCCAACGGTGACGGCTTGAAATGCGACCACATCCATCTTTCCGGAATCAACCGATGCAAAATAATCCGATAACGCGAGATGCTCATCATAAGGTTGGCGCGGGCAGGCAAAGCGTGTCAATGCATCCGGTGAAGCGGAGTTGATTGTATTGGGATCATAGATGATCAATTCATCGCTGTCGGATTGACACGGGAAAAATCCGTAAACACCTTGCGGCTTGAGCCATTTGAATCGCAAAACATCTTTGGTCATCTTCTCTAAACGCGCATCGAATTCAGCTTTGAGTTTTTCCCATTCAACGCCGTGTGAATTTTTCGCACCCCACGACAAACGATATAACTCATTGAGACTCAGATGCTTCAACACGATTTCGAGCGGCATATCCTTGACGATACGTTGACCCCACTTGAGCGGAGGATTGATCGGTTCAGGCTGGACCGAGGAGCGGGTCGCCGTTGTTTTGCGATATTCAGGCGTTTGGGAAGCGCGCCCCATTTCCAGGTCCGCTTCTTTGCGAACTTGTTCGAGCAACGCGGGTTTGCGTTCAGGGTCAATGAGTCTATCCATTGTTTCGAGTCCCTCGAATGCATCCTTGCAGTAAAAGACTCCAGGTTCATGAGCATTGCCATCTTCAGCAAACAAGATTCTTCTTCCGAAGCGGCGATTGATGGCCGCGCCGCCGACTAGCACCGGGAATTTTAAATTACGGCGATGGAGTTCATTGATAATCAACGGCATTTGCTTGGATGTGGAAACAAGCAACGCGCTCAGACCAATTGCGGTGGCGTTGACTTCAACGGCTTTGGTAATAATGGTCTCTGCGGGGACTTGCTTGCCAAGATCAATTACTGTATAGCCGTTGTTCGCAAGAATGGTTTTGACAAGGTTCTTGCCAATATCATGCACATCGCCATAAACTGTGGCAATGACCACCGTGCCTTTAGTAACTCCTTCTTTCTTTTCCAAATAATTTTCAAGATGGGAAACAGTCTTCTTCATCACTTCTGCGGATTGCAGAACGAATGGCAGGATCAATTCGCCTGCGCCGAATTTGTCGCCGACTTCTTTCATGGCGGGAAGTAATACAGTGTTCAACGTATGGACCGCGGCTTCATGTTTGGTCGGGAAATCGCCGCGATTGACAATGGTATCAATATCTGCTTCGACACCTTCCTTGTGACGATGGAGAATCGACCAATGCAGACGCTGTTCAGGCGTCATGCCTTCGGTAGGATTCAATGCAGCCGCTTGTTCGGTGGGCGTGACCTTTTCATAATATTCGATGTATCTTTGCAGTGCGTCTGCGCGACGATTGAAGATCAAGTCTTCTGCCAATTCGCGTTCGTCCGCATCGATCTCGGCGTATGGCTTGACCTGTGCAGGATTGACAATCGCCATATCGAGTCCGGCTTGCACGCAATGGTAGAGCATCACCGAATTCAACACCGGTCGAGCTTGAGGTGCGAGACCGAATGAAAGATTGCTTACACCAAGCGATGCCATCACGCCGGGCAGATTTTGTTTGATAAGTCGAATGCCTTCGATGGTTTCAATAGCAGAGTTGATAAATTCCGCGTCGCCGGTTGCCAATGTAAACGTCAGCACATCATAAACCAAATCTTCAGGTTTGAGTCCATGTTCATTTACAGCAATCTCATAGATGCGTTTGGCAACTTCGAGTTTTTTCTCGCGCGTCTTTGCCATGCCGTTTTCATCAATCGTCAACACGATGACCGCCGCGTTATGAGTTTTTGCAAGCGTGAAAATCTTATCAGCCTTTGCGCGACCGGACTCGAGGTGCGTTGAATTGATCAAGCATCTTCCGGGGGCGGTCTTTAACGCGACTTCAAGCACATCGAGTTCGGTTGTATCAATTACCAAAGGAACATCCACGCCCATCTCGAGTTTCTTGATGACCTTGCGCATCAATTCAACTTCGTCTGGGCGTTCGGTAACCGCGCAGGAAATATCTAACGCGTGTGCGCCGCCGTTGACTTGATCACGCGCTAATTCCAAAATGCCATCGTAATCTTCTTCGAGCAGCATCTTCTTGAATTTGCGCGAGCCTTGCGCGTTGCATCGTTCACCGAGCAGGGTCGGCGGAGGATTCTGTCGCATGAGAGTCGCCGACATGGCGGAAGCCAGCTTCGGGTCCGAATGATGCGGGCGCGCTGGATGCGGATGCGCGTTCAATTTGTCCACCAGCAATTTCAAATGTTCGGGAGTCGTCCCGCAGCATCCGCCGACAATCGAGATGTTATGCTTGGTCACGAATTCAAAAAGATCATTCGCAAATGGTTCAGGCTCGAGCGGATAAACAGCTTGACCATCCACGTTGAGCGGAAGCCCGGCGTTGGGGATGCACGAAACCGGCAGCGTGGATTGTTCGCCGAGGATGCGGATGGGCTCGCGCATGTGCTCGGGTCCGGTGGAACAGTTGAGGCCGATGACATCAATGCCGAGACCTTCGAGGATGGCGAGCGCGGCTTCGACATTCGTGCCAAGCAACATGCGTCCGGTCGTGTCGAGCGTGACCTGAGCCTGGATCGGCAAATCAATCTGAGTCTCGTCGAAAGCCTTGTGAATGCCGGTGATGGCAGCTTTGACTTCGAGGATGTCCTGCGAGGTTTCAATGAGGAGAAGATCCACGCCGCCGCGGATCAGACCGACCGCTTGTTCGCGAAAAACATCGGCGAGTTCATCAAAGCTGACATTGGAGAGTTCGGGATCACTTGCAGATGGAAGTTTACCTGAGGGACCGATGGAACCCGCAACGAAGCGCGGTTGATGATTGACGTTTGAATATTCATCTGCCAATCGACGCGCAAGACGCGCGGCCGTTTCGTTGATCGCAATCACGCGGTCTTGCAGTTTATATTCCTTCATTGTGATTCGATTTGAGCGGAAGGTATTGGTCTCGATCGCGTCCACGCCGACCTCGAGAAACGAGCGATGGACTTTTTCCACGGCTTCGGGATATGAGATGACGAGATAGTCGTTGCAACCGTTGTATTGTTCGCCACCGAAATGCTCGGCGGTGAGATGTTGATTTTGCAGGCTCGTTCCCATCGCGCCGTCGAAGACAAGCACTTTCTTTTCGAGGGCATCGAGGTACGAGCGATTGGTGTATTTGCGTTGAGTCATTGATACTCCTAAATGATCTTTATGAAATAACAATATTTTCCTAGGGAATTAGCCAAGATATACAACTAATCCATCCTTCGCCAGGAATTTCAAACTGAATTGATTCACCTGTGTCAATATTTTGGATGTTCAGAATTGATGGATTGGGAATCGGAGGCTTGCCAGCACTTGTAATATAAGCGATGGAGTTTCCGTCAGGTGACCATAATCCACCATATCCAGCGATTCTTTGTGGTCCAAAAGAGATTGGACTTATTTTTCCGCTATCTAATTCCAATAGAAATAATTGATTCTCATAGTCTTTTGAAATTCCACTAAACAAAATCATTTTTCCATTTGGCGACCAATTCAAGCCCCATCCGCTCATGTCGTAATAGGTACCTTCTGTATTCTGTCCAGCAAAAATGTTACTAACATTTAACAAAACAATATTTGCAGGAACATTGCCCCCAACATTGAAAGCAATATTTTTACTATCTGGAGACCAAGATTCTAGGTAAATTGGTGATTCCTTCCCGGGGATTGGTTCTAATATTTTTTTATCGTCAACTGAATATAAAATTAAATGACCGTACGGAACAGCAATACTAGAGTATGGATCATTCTTCGTTGTTTTGAAAAAGGCTATATATTTCCCGTTGGGTGACCAGGTTGGTTGATAATAATCAAACTTGCCGTCTTGCATGATTATCCTCGAATCTCCTTGATTTTTGTCAAATAGAACTATTGAAGATGTATCTCCGCTTTCTACAAATGCTAAATACTCGCTATTCGGCGAACTGCTTAATTCAGACTTGTCAGGGCTGTTATCGTCAAATGTCAATTGCTCCAATCCTGTGCCATCAAGGTTGACTTTAAAAATTTGATGTGGTTGTTCAAAAATGTCAGCCACTCCTCTTCCCTGAGGGCGCTGCAGAAAATAAATGGTGTTGCCATCGATGACAGGATATGAATAATCTGCATTTTCACCAGAAATAATAGTTTTAGTTTTTCTGTTTTGTAGATCAACCGCATATATGTTGTTATTATCTGAATAAATCAAAGTTCCCTTCGGCTGAATCGGCTCTGGTGTATTTGTTGATGTGGGATTTGGCGTATTGGTTAGCGTTTGTAACGCGGTGGGAGTCAAGGTTGCGGGAGGAATAATAACGGCTGATCCACAACCAGAAGAAAGAGCAATCACAATTAACAAAAGAATTTTTGATATAAGTTGTGCGAAGTGTTTGTTCATTATTACTTC
>JBAUMB010000222.1:0-5442 GCA_049578465.1 Anaerolineales bacterium | reverse complement strand
GGTGAAAGGTATAATCACGGACTATGTCTGATTTTACAAAAACCACTCTATCTAACGGTTTGACCGTTCTTCTTAAAGAAATTCATTCCGCGCCGCTGATCTCATCATGGATGTGGTACCGCGTCGGTTCGCGCGACGAAGCGCCTCCATTGACCGGTATCTCACATCTCGTTGAGCATATGCAATTCAAAGGCACGCCAAAATATCCGGCCTCGATAATGGATAAAGCAGTTTCACGCGATGGCGGAATGTGGAACGCGTTCACTTTCCTCGATTGGACGACTTTTTTTGAAACCATGCCTGCCGATAAAATTGATCTCGCTTTGCGTCTCGAAGCAGACCGAATGCGGCACAGCGTCTTCGACGAAAAAGAATTTGCTTCCGAGCGAACGGTTGTTGCATCTGAGCGCGAAGGCAACGAAAACGAACCGTTATTTCAGCTTGGTGAAGCGATTCAACAAGCCGCATTTCGCGTGCATCCTTATCATCACGAAGTCATCGGCGATATGGCGGATATTCACTCCATGACGCGCGACGATCTTTATCATCATTACCGCACCTATTATGTTCCAAGCAATGCAGTGATGGGCGTGGCGGGTGATTTTAAATCTAAAGAAATGCTGACTCGCATCAAGGAATTATTTGGGAAGATTCCCGTCGGCGCGACTCCGCCGCGGCTGGCGAGGCCCGAGCCGGAACAACGCGGCGAGGTGCAACTGTCTGTGGAAGGTCCGGGTGAGACCGTTTATTTGGAAGTTGCCTATCATTTCCCGGCCGCCTCGCATCCGGATTTCTTCGCGCTCTCCGTGTTGGATAGTTTGTTAGCAGGCCCCTCAAATCTAAATATGTTTGGTGGCGGAGGAATCTCGAATAAAACTTCGCGGCTTTATCGCGCTCTCGTGGATAAGGAATTGGCGGTCTCGCTGTCGGGCGGATCAACTACGACGATTGATCCATTCCTTTATTACATTTCATTGACGGTTCATCCCAAGCGTAAACCGGATGAGGCGCTTGCCGCGCTGGATGTGGAACTGCAACGCGTGCAAGATGAATTGGTGTCGAAGGAAGAAGTGGCACGCGCCATTAAACAGGCGCGCGCAAATTTTGCATATGGCATGGAAAATATTACCAATCAAGCTTTCTGGCTCGGATATAGTGAAATGTTTGCAGACTATGATTGGTTCTTAACATATCTTGATAAATTAGCAATGGTCAAACCAAAAGATGTGCAACGCGTAGCGCGCGTATATTTTCGGCCGCAAAACCGCGTGGTCGGAACTTATGTTCCAGCAGAGAAGGGCGGTGCATAATGTGCGCTCAACGTAAATCTTCTGCTGCTATCACTTCTTCTTTGCCAGGTCCCGAAGATATTCACCGCAAAGTTCTATCGAACGGTATCACGGTTTTGAGCCGCGCTAATTTTAATAGTCCTTCTGTTTCGATCAGTGGATATCTCAATGCAGGAAGCTTGTTTGATTCTGACGAAAAACTTGGTCTCGCGGATTTCACTGCATCGGCGTTGATGCGCGGCACGGAAAAGCACAGCTTTGATAGTCTCTATAATGAGCTTGAAGCAGTCGGCGCGAGTTTAGGATTTGATTCGGGAGTTCATACAACCGGATTTCACGGCCGCGCATTGGCTGAAGATTTGACTCTTTTGCTTGACCTGCTTTCGGAAACATTGCGTCAACCCGTCTTCCCTGATGATGAAGTGGAGAAACTTCGTCATCAGCTTTTAACCGGCCTCGCAATTCGCGCGCAAGACACCTCCGATATGGCCGACTTGGCTTTCGATGAGATTCTTTTTCATGGTCATCCGTACGCGCGTCCCGAAGATGGACATCCGGAAACCATCCAAGCCATTTCGCGACAGGATTTAGCGGAATATCATCGCAAAAGTTTTGGACCGCGCAGCCTGGTCATTGCAGTGGTCGGCGCGGTTGATCCGAAAAAAGTGATAGATGTAATTGGCCGAGTATTAGGTGATTGGGAGAATCCAAATCAAGTCGATCCGCCCGTGATGCCGGAGTTGAAACGCTTGGACGAAACCGTTAAACGACATGTCACAATTAATGGAAAATCCCAAGCTGATTTGATTATCGGCACAAATGGTCCGCGTCGCGCCGATGAAGATTATTTGGCCGCCGCGCTTGGCAACTCGGTCCTCGGACAGTTTGGGATGGGCGGACGCGTCGGCGATGCGGTTCGCGAAAAAGCAGGACTTGCTTATTATGCATATTCCGGTTTAAGCGCAGGTGTTGGACCCGGTTCTTGGTCTGCTAGTGCCGGAGTTAATCCGGCGAATGTCAAGAAAGCCAGCGATTTGATTATCAAGGAATTGAAGCGGTTTATCAAAACCGGCGTAACCAAAGAAGAACTCTCGGACAGTCAAGCGAATTTTGTTGGACGTTTACCCTTGTCGCTGGAATCAAACGGCGGCGTCGCTGGTGCGTTGATCAATATCGAGCGCTATTCGCTTGGCTTGGATTATTATCGTCGATATCCAGATCTGGTTAAGTCCGTTACACGAGCGGACATAATTGATGTTGCGCGAAAATATATTGATCCTGATCGTCTGGCTATTGCAGTTGCTGGATCGTAGCGCGTAAAAATCTGGCTTTAAATGATTCTGCGCACTGGCGTTGACCTAATTGAAATTTCCCGAATAGAAGAAGTGATTGCGCGGCATGGCAATCATTACCTTGAAAGAATTTACACTTCTGCCGAACTTGAACAGTGCGAAAAGAATGTTGAATCGTTGGCGGGACGTTTTGCTGCGAAAGAGGCAGTATCAAAAGCATTAGGAACCGGCATTGGTGATGTAACTTGGAAGGAAATCGAAATTCTCGGCAATGAACAAAATGCGCCGGTGCTCACTTTGCGTGGCATGGCCGAACAAAAATCAAAAGAGCTTGGATTGACGAATTGGTCGGTGAGTATCAGCCACAGCATGAGTCATGCCGTAGCAGTTGTGACGGCAATTGGATGAAACAACCTTTCATTTGATGACGCGGAGCGTGATATGGATAACCTGCGCGGTTGCGTTCACTTCCGTAATCGCTAAATCCACAGGTTGTATTCCCATAGCATCGAACAATCTGACACCGTTAAAAAGAAGCGTTGGTATTAGGTCAATGTGAATTTCATCCATTAATCCTTTTTGTATGCATTGCTTCACAACGCTTGGTGCGCCAACCACAACAGATTTATCGCCCGCGATTTCTCTTGCTTTTTCAATCGCACTTTCCACGCCATCGGTGACAAATGTGAAGGGTGATCCTGGTTTGTTGATCCATTCCTGTGGAATGCGATGAGTAAGGACAACCATAGGTACATTCATTGGATGCTTGCCACCCCATGCATGAGCGATGTCGAATGTTCGACGAGCAGTCACCAATACTCCAGCCGATTGGCTTGCTTCGCGAACTAATTCCGCGCCTTCTTGAGACATCTTAAACGTACTATTGCCGATCGGAACTTCATGAGTAGCGTCGCCGCTGAAATACCATTTAAAGAGTCGATCGCCGCCATTGCCTAAAGAGTTTTCCGGGCTATCATTCGGTCCCGCGACAAACCCGTCCAATGACATTGAAAATCCAGTCGTGACTTTACCCATGTTTTTCTCCTATAAGGTTGCAACCCAATACTAAGAAACACATTAAATTATAAATCAATTTTTGTCTTCGATGCCGATCCAAAGATGTCCGGGAAGAATGGGACGATAGGAACGGACTGTCAAACCTTGGATGTTGTTTAATTCCAACAGTTCAGCTTTCAATTTATCATTCTCTAACATCGTTGGATGAAGCAAACACAAATTCGGTTCGCGGCGATATTTTTGCCGATAATAGATCACCGCTTTCTCGATCTTATTTTTCAAAGCCAATTTGGGATTATCATCGAACCATAACATACCGACATGCATATGAGCCTCCTAATCAATCTAAAGCAGGAATCCAAAAGGGTAACCAATCGTAGCCTTCGCGCATCACAAATTGAAAACCGGCCATCAAATGGGTGAATGAAATGGAAGAAGAGCCGGTGAGTAATTGAGTCTCGCGATCATCATGGATAAAACCGAATAATCTTGTACGGAACGAGTCGAGCCACGGGCGAAAGTCATTTGAAACTGCGATGGAAGAATTGATGGTTACAATTGGCCAAACGCGTCGAGATGGACCTCGCAAAAGTAACCAACTCAAATCTTGTTGGGCTTCCGGAATTTCCAATAGCGAATTGAGCTGGTCGATCATCAATAGGCGAATTTGCTGTCCGCCTTTATTTGAATGCGCCCATTCGACGATTGAATGTAAGTACGCTGGAATTTTTGATTCATGCGCTGAAAATATATTTTCGCAATTATTTGATTGTTGAAAATCCTTCCATTCGGCCGGGTCGTCTGTTATAACAGTGTAGCTCGCCTCATTGGATGTTTGAACACGATCTAATGCGCCGGTTATTATCTTAAGGAAATTGGTTTTACCACTGCCTTCATCTCCAGTTATCATTATCGGACCAGGCAACGGATCTAATAAATTAAGTAAGATCGGTAAACCATCTGTTGCTAAGCCGAGAAATAATGCAGCGCGTGGCAGTGGAGCGAATTCAGTTAAGACTGAATTCAAGGATGGCAGAGCAATTGAAGGCGTAGAATGAATCGAGTTTGTCTCAGTTGCAAGTTTTGCCAAAGTTTCGAGCGTCAATGAAAATCGTTTCGTGTTATTCATAGGATTTTAGAACACATGTTCTATATTATATGCACTTCTCTTTTTAAGTCAAGAGTTTGAAGATAAACCTTTTTGGCCCTCAAAAGCATTGACGCAGTTTTTGAATTTGGTATAATTCGCCTGCTTAATTGCCGACGTAGCTCAATCGGCAGAGCACCCGCCTTGTAAGCGGGCGGTTACGAGTTCGATTCTCGTCGTCGGCTCTATTTAGTCGCTTGGTCAGTTAGTCTCATGGTCAAATGGTTCCTGATGAAACTAAGTGACTAGTCGACTAAGCGACTAGAAAACTTAATAGCGGGCGGTTACCCAAGTGGCCAAAGGGGACTGACTGTAAATCAGTTGTCAGATGACTTCGGAGGTTCGAATCCTTCACCGCCCACAAACCGAGAATTCTCGGCAGCAAGTCAAGCCCTCATAGCTCAGTCGGTAGAGCACGTTCTTGGTAAGAACGGGGTCATGGGTTCAAATCCCATTGAGGGCTCACTGCTGACATAACGGACAATTGTCAGAAAAGGAGATTTTGAAATGGCGAAGGTAAAATTTGAGAGGACGAAGCCGCATCTGAATGTGGGGACGATGGGGCACATCGATCACGGGAAGACGACGCTGACGGCGGCGATCACGAAAGTGAGTCAGTTGATGGGCAAAGCGGAATTTCGCGCCTATGATTCGATTGATAATGCGCCGGAAGAAAAAGCACGCGGCATCACGATCA
>JBAUMB010000221.1:0-5672 GCA_049578465.1 Anaerolineales bacterium | reverse complement strand
CAATAATTCAGCAGGTAAGGTAAAATCTTCGCGGTAGGTCATGTGCTGCTCCTTTTGGTGTGGTAACCGCAAGGATAACACTTGACCTACCTTTCATTGCAATTTACAGAAAGCATTGTACACAACTGCTAAGATCGGAGGTTTCAATGCCAGTCAATATAAAGGTGATTAATACGAAAGACTTCATCAAGACTACGGCAACGGGGATTCTAGATTTCGCGGCAAGCAAACAAGCCATCCTTGACATCGCATCTCAAATCAAACAACCCGGCGAATACGAGGTGTTAATAGATACTCGTGAAGCGGAGATAGTGCTTTCTATGGTTGATCTTTATGAATTAGGTGAAGCTCTAGCAAATCATCCTTCTCTCCGGCGTAGCAAAATCGGCATTCTCACGTCGAAGAGTCCAATGGATAATCCGGGCTTTCTCGAACTCGTTGCTCAGAATCGCGGCGTTCGCATAAAGGCGTTTACTGACTTTGAACATGCGATCACTTGGCTAGTGATGCAGGAGAAATCTTCAGATTAGCTTTCACTGATTGGATGTGACGTATATCTCAACAAAATTTCATGTTGAACATAAAACATCGGCGTATAATCTATAAGATATGGAAAAGAAAAAGAGCAAGAAACATCATTACCTTCCCAGCTATTATTTGCATGGGTTTACAAACGATGAAGGAGGCTTTTGGGTCTACAACAAAAGCACTGGCAAAATTTTCCCTTCCGGCCCCGATGACACCTTTTTTGAAAACAACCTGAATACTGTAACATTTCCGGATGGAAACACTTCAGATTTCTTAGAAGACCTTTACACAGATGTTGAGAATCGATCTTGGCTTTCTTTAGATAGAATTAGAAATTCAACTCACAACACACAAATTAATCCGTTGGACATGATGAGTCTTTATCTTTTTCTCCTTAATTTACACTGGAGATTGCCGGGCAATTTTGCATTTATAGAATCTTTATCTAAAGAATTCTTTCAAGGCAAAAATGATTTCGATTATTTTAAAATTGTTAGTAAAACTGGAGACATCGTTCCCGTAGAAATTATAGAAATGATAAAAACCTCTTCGGCATTTAGAAAATCTACTAAGATGGTAGTGTCTCTTGCACCATTCTTCAAGGATAAGAATTGGGTACACAATTTAGAGAATTGGCGATTCATCTATTCAGGAGATGACAAGGTCTGGTATATGGTAGGAGATAATCCTATTATTACACGAGGCGATAATGATCATGATCCTATAAATTGCCTTAAGGAGTTTATTTTTCCAGTTTCTGGAAAAATCCTTTTAGTGAATTGCGATACTCATGAAGGCAATATGCTTCCCGGGAATCTTATAATCAAATACAATTTGGCAATCATACAGAGAGCTCAAAGATTTGTGGCTTGCCAACGTAAAGATTTTTTAGAGGCATTGATAGATCTATATAAACTCCATAGTCAATACAAAAAAGAAGATGACATTATTACAGAATTATTTGATTCAATTAAGACGGGACAATAGAACGTTCATTACCCCGCCATTCTCACTTTCTTCCAATACCTCGACAAACCATCCGCGCTCATGCCCAGCGGGTTCGCCAATGCATACGCCTTCACTGCCTCGGCGCTCAAGCCCTGGACAACTCCCTGCTCATTCATCCAATCCGTAAATTGTTGGCGCAATTCTTCAACCGACGGCTCGGCCGGCATCACGGCTTCCAGCCATTTCTCCGCGCCGTTCAATTCCTTTTCAACTTCATTCAACTGCCATTGCGGATCATCGAAGATTCCAAAATGAGTCGGCGCGATGCGCTTGAATTTTTCTTTTCGCAAGCGCATCAACGATTCGCGCCATTTGCCGAAATGCAATTCAGGCGGCGGCATGGGCACGCGCAAATATGGATAACCCGGAATGCGGACTCCGCCCACATCACCGGTGAAACAAATATCTTCAAATAGATACGCATAATGATGCTCGGCATGTCCGGGCGTGTTGATTGGAAGGAAATGCAAATTACCGATAACAATCCCTTCCGCATCATTCGCGACGTTGAGTTGACTCTGCAGAACTGGCAGAAACTCACCCCACAGCGTTTCCATCTGATCGCTATAAATCCGCGTCGCACTCGCTAAAAGTTTTTCCGGATTCAATAAATGTGGCGCGCCCACCGGGTGAACATAAATCTGCGCACCTTGCCGTGCCCACCATCCCGCCGAACCGGAATGATCGAGATGAATATGCGTCAACAAAACATGAGTGACATCAGAGGCGGAAAAACCATTTGCTTTGAGAGCCGCTTGAAGCGCGGGGAGTGTCGAGCCGGGTCCGCATTCAATTAACACAACGCCAGTCGAATGTCGAATCAAATAAGAAGCAATGGCTTGTGTCTTGCTCTGAAAATTTAAATCAAGTGTGACAACTTCGGTCTTTGCCATGTAGTTATTTCCTGAGAAATATTATTGGATGAAAATACAGCAAGCGTTTTCGCTAGATCATCTTCGCAACGAACAAGACAAACCGGCACACCGCGTTCCATTAATTGAGTCGCAAGTTTATCACTGCCCTTGCGCCCGCCAAATGATTCGGCGGAAAGCAATATGATAACGGGCCGCAAATTGCGGCGCTGAACATCATCGATTGCAATGAGCAATTCGGGCCAAATGGTTGGCGTGATGAGAATCACACTCGAGCCGGATGGCAATTGCCGCGTCTGCGCGCCGACTAGCGCCGCGATAGAAAGATTGCCTTTGCCTTCGAGAAACGCAAGCGTTTCAAGAATTTTGTTTTTGTGCCGCTCATTATGCTCGGCGGGAATCATTGTGTAGGCGCGGTCTGCGGCGACAAATCCAACCGAACGTTTTTGCTGGATGAAATAATGCGCCAATGAGGCCGTGATCGTGATGCCATATTCCAGCGTAGACGGCGGTAATGTAAACTTGGGTCGACGCGTGAATAGTAAATCTTCGACAGGCAATTCAACGAATTCATCGTGAGGCTTGGAAGCCTGCGCACTTAGTTGTGCATCGAGCAAGAGCCAAACTTCCGCTTGCGGGTCTTGATCAAATTCTTTGACCATTAATTGTCCGCGTCGAATCGAGGTGGGCCAATGAATGCGCTTCATCGGGTCGCCTGAGTTATATTCGCGGAGGCCGGAAGCATGAGGGGTTATATCGGCAGATTTGCGGCGAATCACTTGTCCGCCCGGCAACAAACCGGGAGGCGAAAGAAATGATTCAATTGGAAAAATCATCGGAAGCACGGTCACGGATTTTGAGGCTTCAATTTTTTTCTGCACGCGAAACAAACCCAACGGGTCTGAAATCGTGACGATGGTCGGACCGAGCGGAAAACCACCGCGCCGTGTGAGCCACATACGAACTGCATAAGATTGTTTTTGACGCGCTCGCAGCATCGTTATCAGGCGCGAACCGGAAGCAGAAATCGGCGTAGCATTTTTTATCTCAACCCACAATGCAGGCAATCGGCTTCCGTTATTAATATCGAATCGTTCTTTGAAAATATCGCCGACACTGCCGCGCCGCGCATCGGAGTTGCGTTCGATACGAAAAGAACGCGCAAGGAAAAAAGTCCAAAGCCATGCGCCAAAGAATAACAGCAAGCCCAAATAAAGCATATGCGAATAAAAAGCTGGTCCGCCTGCCAGCGAACCGATCAAGCCGCCGAGAATCATTAGTGCAACAAGAATGCGTCCGGGATTCATTTCGATTTTTTAATTGTGCCGACTTCCATTGACGGCGCCTGAAAACTTCCACCGGGCACCGGTATGTTATGGATGATATCTTGAATGATACGGTCAGCGCCCAATTCGCGCAAGCGCGCTTCCGGGCTGACGATGATTCGATGCGCCAAAACTGGAATCGCTAAATCTTTAACGTCATCCGGCAAAACATAATCGCGGCCTTGGAGCGCGGCATAAGCCTGACAGGCACGCGACAAACTCAACGTGCCGCGCGGACTCGCTCCCAGATAAATATCGGGCGATTGACGCGTGCGCCGCGTCAGATCCGTGATGTAGCGCTTGGCGGCTTGTGAAAGATAAACACTTTTAATTGTCTCGGCCGCCTCCAATACTTCCTTTGCTTTGACAATTGCTTTGAGCGTTTCAATCGGATGCTTGAATTGTTGCTCATCGAGAATCTTGATCTCGTCCGATAGGTCGGGATACCCGAGCCGAACACGCAACAAGAAACGATCCAACTGCGCTTCGGGAAGTGGAAACGTGCCTTCGTACTCGATTGGGTTTTGCGTGGCAAGCACCATGAACGGACGCGGCAGAATGTGCGTCACGCCATCCACCGTGACCTGATGTTCTTCCATCGCTTCGAGCAACGCGGCTTGAGTCTTCGGCGTGGCGCGATTAATTTCATCCGCGAGAATGATCTGACCAATGATCGGACCGGCGCGAAATTCGAATTCTCTTTTCTGCTGGTTATAAATTGAAACGCCAGTGACATCACTTGGAAGCATATCCGGCGTGAACTGGATGCGGCTGAAGGTGCACGCCAGCGAACGCGCCAGACTGCGCGCCATCATCGTCTTGCCAACGCCGGGCACGTCTTCGATCAGAATATGTCCCTGACACAACAACCCGACCACAATAAATTCCAAGGCGTTGCGTTTGCCAACAATGACTTTTTCAAGATTATTGATGAGGCGCTCACCGAACGATTTTATATCTGTCATAATCAAATCCTATAAGAAGATTGCTTTGATTCTACCTTGCAATTCATCAGATAAGCAAGGAAAGAAATCTTCGTGTATAATCCCAAACACGTCCCCGTAGCTCAATGGATAGAGTGCCTGACTTCGAATCAGTAGGTTGTGGGTTCGAATCCCACCGGGGACGCACAAATATCGTCGGAAGACGGTATTTTTATTTAATTCGTCCATATATGGGGGTATCAAAAAATCAATTTTTGGCATCGTGTGCAGTTGTGTGCAGTTGAGCAAGGTTTATCGGTATTGGAGTGACAATCTTATCCATGATTCCCGCCGCCATGCTTTGCATATCTACAGTTGAATGTGCATAAATATTTAACGTCACGCTTGGATTTGAGTGACCTAATATCTTTGACACAACCAACACAGGGACATTGTGATTTAGCATCAGGCTTGCGGCAGTATGACGCAGATCGTGAAATCGAATCTTTGGTAAGTTGGCATTTTCCAATACTTTCACAAATTCTTTGCGTACATTTGAATCGCTAAATGGTGTTCCGGTATTCGAAGGAAAGATTAAGTTGTCCTCGTGCCAGCTACTAATGCGATGATTCGACTTCAATTTTCTGCTTTTGTTCTCTCAACACATTGAGAGTCGTTTCACCTAAAAGAATAGTTCGCGTCCCTGAATAGGTTTTAGGTGCGCCAGTTATCGAGCCTTTGCCTGGAATATCTTGGATTTGCCGATTAACTTTTATCGTGCCTTTTATCCAATCGACATCAGACCAGCGCAGACCGCGCAATTCTGAAAGTCTCATACCCGTTGTCACTGCCAGATGATAAAGAGCCTTATATCTTGATTGACTTGCGGCGATTAGGAATAAGCCCACTTGCTCATCATTAAGTATCTGCATCTCTCGATAATTTTTTCTTGGAACTGTTGCGCCATGTGTCGGATTTCGAAGAACCAATCCTTCAATCAAGGCTTGCTCTAATAC
>JBAUMB010000220.1:0-2307 GCA_049578465.1 Anaerolineales bacterium | reverse complement strand
GATGAAATCCTGGAAAAAACCAACAACTGAAGAAGTGGAAAAGGTAGTTTCTTTGCTTACTCGAAAAGAACGCTATCGCTATTTCTTTGCCAAGCTGGATAATCCAGAATGGATAGAACCTCTATCTAAGAAAGGGTATTTCATAAGTCCACCTCCTCCAATCCAAAATTCTGAACAAGGAACAATAAGCTTTCCCAATTGGCCAGAATCGCAATACCTATCGCGGATGGCTGAAATGGCTCCCCAGAAAGTGATAGAAACTCTCTTGGAAATGGAGGATGTAGAAAACCCAAACGTATACTCCGATATTGTTGAGTGTGTTTTACAAATACCATTGGGAGGCTTGGCGGAGAATCATTTAACCTCTCTTTTTCGAAAAATAAAAAAGATTGCCAAAACGAAATATCTGGTTTACAAACTTCCTGAAAAACTACTGCTTTTAGCTGTTCACTTCTCTAAATATCAGCAGACCGATGAGGCACTCAGGATCTTGAGCGACCTCTTAGTCATATTACCAGATTCTTCATACGAAAAGCGTCCGGATTCGAAAAAAATATTTAGTCCGCTACCACACCCTCAACCGAAGCTTCAATTGTGGGAGTATGAGCAATTAATCAAAAAGGATTATCCTAGCTTCACTAAGTGCGCTGGTATTGATGCGCTTAGGTTACTTTGTGACTTAGCTGAGCAAGCAGTTAGGTATTCCCAATCAAATGATAATGGTGCGATTCCTGAAGATTATTCCTATATCTGGATGCCTGCTGTCGAGAAGGAAGACGAAATTCACCACTATAAGGTAGCCAATATCCTTGTGTCTGCGATTATCTCTGCATCAACACAGCTTATTCAAACGGATGCAATTAACATTCGCGTTATATCTCAAACCATAGATGCAAAACAATGGTGGGTGTTTAGGAGGTCATCGCTCTATCTACTAAGTGAATATGCTGATGACATGATCGACCTAATTGCAGATCACATAATAGACAAATCGTTATTCGATAGCTTTACTTCACAGCGAGAATATAGGCTTCTTGTTTCAAGGCATTTTGGTAAACTCTCACCTAAACAGCAACGGATTGTCCTAGATTGGATAAATGACGGCCCGGATATAAAGGGCAAAACCAGCAGTGCACAGGATGAACAACAGCTAGCATACAAGAATAGGTGGCGCAGAGATCGGTTGTCATGGATTGTTGAACATTTGCCTGAACCAGAAAGAACTCAGTATGAGGAATTAGTATCAGAAATTGGGACTGCCACTGAAATTAATATCTCACCACACAGTGGTGTCGTCTGGGTTGGACCGACAAGCCCTAAAACGGTAAACGAACTCAAAAAGATGTCGGTTGATATCCTTGTAGAATATTTGAAAACATGGAAACCAAGCGTTGGACCTTATGAGCCCACTCCTGAGGGGTTGGGCAGAATCATTGATTTAATTGTAAAAGATTCCCCAGAACAATTTGGAGCGAATGCTTCTCTATTCAAAGGGCTAGAACCAACGTATATTAGGCATTTGTTAAAGGGGCTTGAAGATGCGATGATTGCGGGGAAGAGCTTTAATTGGCTTCCCGTTCTTGGTCTAATAGATTGGATTCTAAATCAAAAAGACGAGTATAGAGAAATTAATTCGGATGAATTTGATTCAGACATAAACTGGCGTTGGACTAGAAGCGCAGTAGCTAGCTTGATTGGCCAGGGCTTTAGAGAAGCCTCTGAGGCCTCTCTACCGATAGAGTTACGGGAAAGGGTCTGGAAGATTCTGTTGCCAATAACACACGACATACATCCAACTCTAGAAGATGATATTAAATATGGCCCTCCAAACATGGATCCTGCGATGTATTCTATGAACACCACACGGGGTGTAGCAATGCACTCAGTTGTGCAGTATGCCTTGTGGGTATACAGGAGTGTAAAGGATTCTACTTCTCATTTCAATTTTAAGTTAATGCCAGAAGTTTCTGAAGTTCTCGATGAACATTTGGATTTAGTTAATGAACCATCGGTAGCTGTTAGAGCAGTATATGGCCAATGGTTCCCATGGTTAGTTTTGATGGACTCTGATTGGGCCAGAGAGAATATCTTGAAGATATTTCCAATCGATAAATTAAGGGCCAAATATCGCCAAGCATCATGGAATACTTACATAATTTTTTGCAATCCATATGACAACGTATTCGAAATACTTAAACAACAATATGAATTGGCGGTTCAAGACTTAGGGGACGCAAAACAAGACCAAACCTACTTAAGTGATCCTGAATGCAAATTAGCTGAACATCTAATGGCTTACTATTGGAG
>JBAUMB010000219.1:0-19606 GCA_049578465.1 Anaerolineales bacterium | reverse complement strand
GAAGAAGAGTGGGATGAAGAGGATTTGGAAGACGAAGAGGAAGAAACTTGGGACGAAGAGGAAGATGAGATTTAAAATCACATCATCATATTCAACACGGATGGTTTAGCCATCCGTGTTTTTATTTATGCGGTTGCAAATTGATACAAGAGAATCCCGGCCGCCACCGCGAGATTAAGCGAACTGGCGCGTCCACGCATGGGCATGGAAACACTGACATCACACAGTTTGATTTGTTCCGCGGAGAGTCCTTTTTGCTCACTGCCCAAAACAAGAATCCACGGCGCAGTTGGTTTCAATTCAAGATAATCTTTTTCCGCATGTGCGGATGTGGCGATGCGTTGATAACCGCCGCGCTGCGACCAATCCATAAAGTCGCTAAACGAAGTTTGGACAATTGGCTTCCAAAAAATTGTCCCCATACTGGCACGCACGGATGTCGGATGATACGGATCCACGCCGCCATCGAGCAGGAAAAGCGCATCCGCGCCGACGGCATCCAGTGTACGCAAAATGGTTCCGACATTTCCCGGGTCTTGCGGTGAGATAACTGCCGCGCCGACTCGAATCGATTTCAAATCCTCGAGCCGTGTCAATTTTTGATGAACCACCGCCAGAATGCCTTGCGGATTTTCTTTATCAGCTAATGATTCGATCACTTGCGCGGAAACAGGCTGAAGTCCAGATGCGACTCGAGAAATCAAATCACGCGCGAAGTCGCTGGTCAAAACATCCGGTGAATAAAGAATCGAATCGATTTCCCATCCCGCTTCAAGCGCTTCGCCAACATGATGTAAACCTTCGACAATAAATAATCCGGTTTCAACGCGCGTTTTCCGCTGACGCAATGCGCGCACTTTCTTAATTAAGAGATTGCTGATGCTGGTAATCAATGGTCGATTCATATTTAAATAACTTTATAACACACCGCTTGAAAATGATGTACACTTGGGCGAACAGAAAGATTTACTATAACATGAAACAACATCGTCTATCATTTCTTAAGACTGCCGGCATTGTTCTGACCGTGGTTATATTAGGTGTAATATTTTACCTGAAGGCGATGCAGAATTATACCCATCAGGATTACACCAACTCTAATTTCTTTTTCTTCTGGCTATCCGGGCATATGATGTGGACGGGACAAAATCCATACAACTCGATTCAATGGTTGGCGGGTCATGATGCCTTCGGCGCGACGTGGAAACCTAATCAAATATTTCCTTATCCCCTGCCGCTGGCATTTTTCATGGCGCCGCTTGGGTTACTTTCTGTTGGTCAAGCTTATGTCACGTGGCAAATCCTTTCACAGATCATCCTTGCGCTGACGGTTTGGTGGCTGCTCAATCATTGGCAAGGACAAGCACAGCAACTTCTTTTTCTGCCGCTGATGATTTTCTTGTTATTCTTCGGTCCGGTTTATTTGACATTACAAATCGGTTCGGTCGGACCTTTGGCTTTAGCCGCGATCCTATTAGCGATTCTCCTCTTGGAGCGCGATCAATCCTTATTGGCAGGGATCATTCTCTCGCTGACAATCTTGAAGCCTCCGCAAGGTCTCACGATTTTGATTCTCGCTGGCATCTGGTTCCTTGCGCGCCGAAACTGGAAAGCCATTATCGGCGTAGCAGTAGGCGGAATTATTTTGTTGATCGCTGGAATGCTTCGCGATCCACTTTGGGTGATCAAATTTCGCGGCGCCAGCGGAATCATTCTTGATCGCACGCTCGGCATCGATTCGAATATTTATAGTTATGCCTATTTGGCATGCAATCAAAACGTGCCGTGTATGTGGATTGCCGGAACATTGGGATCAGTTTTGATTCTCGCTCTCGGGGCATATTATCTCTGGCGCAACCGCGACCGATTCTCGGCATGGGAAGCGTTCAACATCATTATCCCGCTTGGATTCATTTCAACAATATATCTCTGGTCATACGATCAATTACCTTATGTCATCCCCATCGTCTGGATCGTAGGAACACTGGTCGAACGGACAAAATCTTATCTTCAAGTTTTTGTTTTCTTGATCATTTTGGATGTGTTGTCTATTTATTCTCTGCTGGTGCAAGCCCACACACAAAAAGATTTATTGAGCATCATCAACACGATTCTCGTTCTTGGAATGTGTCTATGGCTGATGCGTGGAAACAGGCGACTTGGATCGGATAAAAAGTCGCCTAAAAAGCCAACAGCATAGATATTTGATTTGCAGATATGACTATTGTGATGGCGTGGCAGGTGGCCAATATTTATCTTTGAAACTTCCGTAGCCAGCCCAAGGATGCAAGTTATCCAAATTGAATCTCCCAACACCTAACATAACTTGAGAATCTATGACATTCTCATATTGATTTGGGTCAAAAAACAGTACTTCGGATATCTCGGTTCCGGGTTCTATCATAGCAGAATCTACTCTTTGGTTTCCAGTGAAGCCATAACCAAAGGCAATCCCATTTTGATAATTGATCAATGTTACTTGATCGACAAAACCACCATGCGTTAAAAAAATCTTCGTCGGCTCACCAAATAATTCAACAGCATGGTTCAACTGGATTCCAAGGTCGCCTTGGAAATTATCAAAACTGAGTGAAGAGGTTCGGTCATTTAGGATATCTAGTGATACATCCATATGTTCATTCTTGCCTTTATAAACACTAAATCTAATTTCATCGTCATACCCCACTCCAGCTTGATTCATATCTACAACTGATTGTTTTATCGAGATGATCCTAGATAAAATAGTGAGCGCTTCATCTTTCGTTGTTATACCAGGTCTGATATTTTCCCAGCAGGGCGGTGTGCAGACAGGATTATCAAAGAAGGTTGAATTCTGTTGCGATGCTGCACATCCCGTTATTATTAGCCCAACTAAGATGAATATGAATATTCTTTTCATAGACGCCCTTTCAAAACTTTGTTTATGAAAAAGTGAACATCATGGAAGCCAACAGTTAAACCAAGATAATTTATATTATTCTATCATTATCGTTATGTTAGAATCAATCCATGCGACGCGCAGTTCCCTTGGTTTTACCGATATTATTTTTTTTGATCTCTTGCCAGCCGCAAACCAATCAAGCAATCACCATCATTGACGGCGATCAAATCCACCAGTTGGTTACAAGCGAACGCGTTCCGGCTTCACTTTTGACTCAAGCCGGTATCCAACTTGGGACAAGCGATATTGTTTTGCTCAATGGTCAAGCAGTTGCGGTCAATCAGCCGATGCCCACCGAGCAAACTTATACACTTCAAGTTTTACGCGCAATCAATATTATGGTCAATGGAAAAACCATCCAAACCACCGCGCAAACGGTTGGTGAAGCATTATCACAATCCGGCGCGCAGATTTATGCCGCAGATAAAATTGATCCGCCTGCGGATACGCCGATCACTGCTTCGACGAAAGTGACATATACACCATCAAAAGAATTAACAATTAGTGTGGATGGCAAACAAATACAAATTCGCTCCTCAGCCGCGACGGTTGGCGGCGCGCTGGCTGAGGCTGGGATTCCGCTGCTCGGGCTGGACTCCAGCCAACCGTCCGAGAATGAAGCGCTGCCTTCAAACGGACAAATCCAAGTGACGCGCGTCAGTGAATCAATTCTGTTATCTGAAAAATTCATTCCATTTAAAACCGATTACCAGCAATCGGCGGACGTGGAACTCGATCAGCAGAAAACCATTCAACCCGGACAACTCGGTTTGTCAGTCAGCCGCGTTCGCATTATCTATAATAACGGACAGGAAGTTTCGCGGCAAAATGATTCGGAGACGGTCGTGCGCGTCCCGCAAGATGAAATCGTCGGCTATGGAACAAAGGTCGTGATCCATACGGCAACCGTGAATGGAGTTCAAATCCAATATTGGCGCGCTGTCCAAATGTATGCGACATCGTATTCGCCGTGCCGTTCCGGCGGAACGAAATGCTATTCAGGCACATCGAGTGGACAGCCGGTTCAAAAAGGCGAGGTCGCTGTAAAATATAGTTGGTACTTAACGATGGAGGGACAAAAATTATTTATCCCGGGTTACGGGTTTGCCACAATAGAAGATGTCTGCGGCGGATGTGTTGGCAAGCCGTGGGTCGATCTCGGTTACAGCGACTCGGATTATCAAGGTTGGGGACAAACGGTAACGGTTTATTTTCTCGCGCCCGCACCGGCAAGCATTCCATCACTCAATTAACTTATGCCTAAAATTCAAAAGATTATTATTGGTGTTCTTTCCGTTCTTGCTTTGGGATTATTGATCGGTGTTGGCTATGAAGGCAAACAGGTATATAAGGATTGGATTAAGCGGCCGCTCGGCGCTTCGATTCCCACTTCGCCTTATACCGCGGTGCCATTGTCTACTTGGCCAGCTCCATTATATTCAGCCGGTATGACGGCGTCCGCGCCGTTTTCAGCGGGTATCACAGCCACGCCTTATGTCGGAAACCCGCTGTGCGGCGGCCCGCGCGTGATGAATATTTTATTGATCGGCTCGGATACGCGCGGCACAGGTTATACGTATGGATTGTCAGATGTGACGCGCGTCGTGCGCGTCGACTTTGTCAAGCCGAGTGTGACCATGCTTGATTTTCCGCGCGACCTTTGGGTGCAAATTCCTTATATCGCCGCCCACCTCAATGGACAGGATCACGAGAAATTAAATCAGGCGTATCTTTATGGAAATCCCGGCGATGGATTCCATTATTGGGATGATCCAAGCGCAGGTCCGGGTTTGTTGGCACTGACGCTTAATATCAATTTCGGCGTGAACGTGAATCACTATATCGCGGTGAATATGAATACGTTCGTCAAGATGGTGGACGCGGTCGGCGGAATCGATGTGACATTCAAAGAACCGGTGGCATTGAGTCACGATCCGAATCTTCAAGCGGGCACACATCATCTCAATGGCACGGAAGTATTGGAGGTCACACGCAATCGCGTCGACGGCGTTTTTTCGCGCGGCGATTATCAGAACATCATCTTATGCGCCTTGCAAAAGAAGCTTACCAGCCCGCAAGTTATCACGCAAATTCCAGATTTGATCAATGCATTTCAAGGCTCGGTGCAAACCGACCTCAGTCCTGAAGTCATGGGACAATTAGCGTGTCTCGGAACTCAACTGCCGCGCGAAAACATTGCCCTCTACAACTTCCCGGAGAATCTATTTACCGGCTCGCGGATTTATGATCCAGTTTTCAAGAAAGGTGTTTTTATTTGGAAAGTGGACTTCAGCATCCTGCGTGATTATGTTGAAGAATTCCAAGCCGGTGCCTGGCCTGATTACCCGTCCGATAGTGGGACTTCTTCAGATACAGGTGCCACTACATCGCTCTGCCAATGAATAATATTCCCTCGCTCAACGCCGCTCAGCTTCTAAAAAAATATGGTTTGCGCGCCGATAAACGTCTCGGGCAAAATTATTTGCAAGACGCAAGCGCGCTTGAAAAAATTGTCGAAGCCGCTGAAATTCAAAAGGCGGATACCGTTTTAGAAATCGGCGCCGGCCTCGGAAGTTTGACGCGTTATCTATCGCTTTCCGCGCATCAAGTTGTTGCGGTCGAACTGGACCCGAAGTTAGTTTCCGTTTTACAGACCATTCTCAAGCCTTATGCCAACGTCCATTTAATTCACGGCGATATTCTCAACCTCACGCCAACAGAATTGGGGTTGCCTGCTGATTATTTAGTCGCAGCTAACATTCCATATCATATTACTTCCGCGATCATTCGGCATTTGCTTGAATCAGAACCCAAGCCGCGAAGAATGGTTCTCACCGTTCAAAAAGAAGTTGCCGAGCGGATTTGTGCCACGCCGCCGGATATGAGTCTGCTGGCATTGAGTGTTCAAGTTTATGCCACTCCAAAAATTATGGCGCACATTTCTGCGGAGGCTTTTTTTCCTGCGCCCAAAGTTGATTCGGCAGTTGTAAGAATTGATATTCTTCCATCGCCCGTGATTGAATTGCATTTGCTTGATAATTTTTTTCAACTTATCAAAGCGGGCTTCGGACAGAAACGAAAAACGTTACGCAATTCGCTTTCTGCTGGATTGAAAATTTCGACAGCAGAAGCCGAGTCGCTTCTCGCCAAAGCAGAGGTCGATTCAAAACGTCGCGCTGAAACATTGAGTTTGGATGAATGGGAAAGGCTTAGTATAGCTTGGAAATCCGTTTCTTCCGAACGGTAACACGAATAACCTAATGCTCTCTCCTTTATTAATCCGTATCCTTAATATTATTTTTTCATAAAGAACATAACGATAATTCGCAAAGAACTCAAGCCAAGAAGGACCATCGCGATTCCCATCCTTCTTGGGAGATTAGGATCTTCACGAAGTTTTTCTGCTCGTTTTTTTGTAATTATGTGAGCCAGATAAACCACTAATGCATCAAGACCAAAAGACGTTATTTGCCCTTGCAGAATATTAATCCATGCCGAATAAAAAGCCAATATAGCAATAAGAAGATTAAATGATAAACTGACGAGCGAAATAGGTTGGACAAAATCGATCATTTATTCCCCTCTAGACTGAATAATCTGGAAGCGACTAATCTTGAGATTACCGTTCGCATCACTTATTATCAGGAACATTCTTCTTGCTTCTTCCCGCTTTTCTTATATCGCGGTAATTCCACAATACAATCCAAACACGCAATGCCGCTTCGGCTTGAATCGCAAACGACATCTTCGATTTTCCATTTTGACGATCAGGGAAATAAACCGGGACTTCGTCAATCTTATAGTCAAGGCAATGCGCCAGATAAGTCATTTCCACTTGAAAGACATATCCATTGGAATGCACGCGCTGCAAAGGCATTCCTTCCAGAGTTCCGCGCTTCCAGAGTCGAAAGCCAGCGGTTACATCATGTTGAGGCAAACGGAGAATCGCGCGTGAATAAAAATTTCCAAACGCCGAAAGACTTTTGCGCCACAGGGGCCAATGTTCATCCACTGCCCCACCTTGAATATATCGCGAACCAATGACGAGATCACAATTCTCTAAACGCGAAACCATCTCCGCCAATTTGGCGGGATCATGCGAAAAGTCCGCATCCATTTGTGCAACGGCATCCGCTCCATCGTCCAGAGCGATGCGGAAGCCGGTTAAATATGCGGAACGCAATCCTTCTTTGCCGGCGCGATGAATCACTCGCAGACGCTGATTCTGTTTCGCAAGATGATCCGCGATCGCGCCCGTGCCATCGGGACTATTATCGTCTACAACTAGAATCCGCAAATCCAATGGGAGAGTGAATAAAGCGGAGACCAGTTTGGGCAGGTTCTCCGCTTCGTTATACGTTGGAATGACGATGGTGATACGCAATGTGTTTCCTATTTTTTTCTGTGCAGCAACTCGACCTTCAATTGTTCTGCATTCGAGATTCGTCCGCCAGCCGCCAATGGCAGATCAGCCATCCTGACCATCAGACGATCTTTGCGTTTAGAGGCTTGTTCGCGATCTTTGATTGGATAAAAATAATCGAGCGATTGATCGAGCCGCGAACGCAGACGTTCATATAAAACCGATAAATTATTCGGCGCAACCGTCACAACAAAATCTGCGGGTCCAATATGACCGAGAAAATCATCGCCGCTATTGAGCTCTCTCATCGTATTGACGATCATCAAACTGAAGGCGCGCAGGACATCATCCGAGGCGACAAAGCCATAGGATTCGCGAAAAGCGTCCAAGTTTTCGAGCGATATCAGCAAGAGCGCAAGATCGCCTTTCTGCATGCACTTATCGAGATGCTCATCCACCAACGCGCCTTCGGGCAAGCCGCTGACCGGATTGTTCAGCGAGCCCTGGCTCACACGTTGAAGCGCATTCCGCACTCGCAATCGCAGTTCCTGGACATCAAAAGGCTTGGTGATGTAATCATCCGCGCCGAGTTCAAGTCCCTGCAACCGATCAGCGCGCTCACGCTTTTCAGTTAGAAAAATGATCGGGATATCCTGCGTGCGCCGATCACTCCGCAAACGCTTGGCAACTTCATAGCCGTCAATATCCGGCAGGCGAATATCGAGAATGACCAGATCGGGATGAACGGTCTGGCATGAACGAACGCCGTCTTCTCCCCAATTGACCGTATAAACTTCATAGCCTTGAACGCGGAAATAAGCGTTCAGCATTTCCGCGACATCAAGGTCATCTTCAACCACGAGGATTTTAGATTTGGCTTCTGCCACAAATGCCGCCCTTAAGCAATCGGTTCTTTCTGGATGACAAATTCGCAGACATCATCGCCGACCGCGACGCACTTGGATTCATTCACGCGAAATTCGTTACCGCCTGAAACCCACTTACAACCTTCCTGCAAAAGTCCGGTGGCGATAAAGCAGACGGGTTTATCCGCATTGTGGCGCGCCCAGCAACAAGGACATTTATGGATCGTGTAAAGATATTCGTTGTCTTTTTCTTCAACTGTGCTAAGTTGATCGCTGAGTTGGCTGAAGATTTTTGCCATGGCCGGCACACCGATGCGAAGTTTGGCATGAAGCGGAAGTACGACAAAAGCCAAATCTGCAACGCCAGCCAGCGCGCCGAAATTTTTCAGAGCATCAGAGAACGTCGCGCGTCCCGCGCGCAGCGCCAAACCGCGTCCGCCGCGCGGACCGTACATCTCTTCCAAGCCGGTGCCGATCGCGGAGAGTTCAGCAAAGTCAAAACCTTTATCGAGATTATCCGGCGGATAACTTTCAATATAATTATTCAGTCCCGCCAGATTCAAAATGGCGTTCAGGCCGTTCTTGCCCATCACTTCTTCCAGCGACTTGAGAATGATCAAGCCGAACTTATTAGGATAATACAAACCACTTTTTTGAACAGGGCTCATACGGTCTCCACTAAATCAACTTTGTCAGATCTTCGGCGGCACGCCGCATATCAAGGAAGATCAAGCCGAGTTTGGCTTGTTCGCGCGCCAATGCCGTCAGCACAGCTTCCTGCCCAACTGACATCAGCACCACATATCCTTTTTCACCTTTGATATACACTTGTTCGAGGGATCCGCGGCCTAACTCCGAAGCAATTCGTTCGCCCAAAGACAACATCGCGGCAGACATGGCTGAGACGCGATCTTCTTCCACGCCTTGCGGCAAAGCAGATGCAATGCTCAATCCATCCACGCTGACAATAGCTGAGGCTTCAATATCTGGTGAGGAAGCTTGAAGCTCACGCAGACGATCCACCATTTGTTGTGTGCGGTTCTTGGTCAAAACAACCCTCCACCTTTGAAAAAGCACTCCGTTTGTGTACGGGTGTTATCTTAGAAATAGTGAGACTATTTTAGCACACGATGAAACCCTGTCAAGTTGAATGGGTGCAGTCATATTATTTACAAAAAAGAAAGCCTGCATTTGAAATATCCACGTGAAAGCAAACTAAAATATGACATACAATCGCTATTTGCTTGACGCTCATCCAGCCCTGTGATAAACTACTGCCCGCTAAAGGTCTCGTGGTGTAGCGGCCAAACATGCGGCCCTGTCAAGGCCGAGATCGCGGGTTCGAATCCCGTCGAGACCGCAGAATGCAATAGAAATCTGTAAAAGAAGGAACCCGGTTTTCGATGAACAACATTCGTCGGAGGCCGGGTTCTTTCGTTATATCCGCTACTCATACACCAGCGTATCGCGGATGGTCAGGCGCGCGGCGTTCTGCGCGGGAATCAGACTTGCGATAACGGCGATCACGATAATCAGTGTGAGCCATAAACCGACAGCGGGCCAAGAAAAAATATAATCTAATGGACGATCCAGCAGGGAAATCCCCAAGGCGTTGCCTAAATAAATCGCCAGCGGAATCGAAAGTGGAATAGCCAGCGCCCAACTGATAAATCCGATCACTAATCCTTCGATAATGACCACGCCGCGCACCACGCCCGTCTGCGCGCCGAGCGAACGCAAAATGCCGATCTCGCGCGTACGCTCGAGCACGTTGAGACCCATCGTAATGGCGAGACCGAGTCCGCCAACGATTGCGATGAGCACGACCATGGACATCAGCAAGATGATCAAAACATCCATTTGCTGGGCGGTCGTCTCTTTGAGTTGGGTCGTGGTTTGCGAAGCGGAAACAGCGATGTTGTCAGATGAGAAGCGTTGGAGCAGATCAGATTGAACTTTGGATTCAAAATCAGGTGAGCTGTTATTGGTCACGACTACAAGACGATTCGCCATTCCACTTAATTGAGTTTGCGTTACTAAATCATCGTAATGGACAAAAGCTTGCGGAATGAAGCCGCGTGCGCCCGTGCCGACGATGGTCCAATCATGTTCCTGACCGCCGATACTCAATTTGACGACCGAGCCGGTGTGCAAGTCTGATGACAAATCCAGAAAGTCAGCATTGACAAAGAGCTTGTATTGATCATTCGCATTCAGCCAACGGCCCGTATTGACTCCGGGCTGAGCCATTTTTGTATCCGAGGGAACGCCATAGATGATGATGCTTCCGCTCAGCCAATTCGGATTGAAGACAATGCGACCATCGGCAATAGCCCAGGTTTCAACTGACTGCACGCCATCAACTGATAAAGCTTTATCTTTTAAAACAGTGGAAGAATAAGGTTGAGAAAAATCCATATTGAGATCATAATTGAGATCACCTTGAATTTGAGCAGCGGCCTGCCGCATGGATTGACGAATGCCGATAATCGCAATGAACATCGCGCCTGCTAAAGTAAGCGCCGCGAAAGTTAATGCAAGCCGTCCTTTGCGGCGGAATGTATTTCGAATAGATAGGTTCGCCAACTGCGGCAAACCGCTGACGCCGCGGCTTGATCCTCCGGCGCCTGTGTTCATAGAATTATTATTGATCGCTTCACGGATGGTGATGCGCGAGCCGGTCACAATTGGCACCAAGGATGCCAGCAATGGAACCAGCAGCGCGCTGGCGGCTTGCAAAGCAAGCGTCAATGGCGGCAAAGTAAATTGAGTCACATCGAAATTCATGCCGCTGGCAACGCCCGTTGCCAGGAAGTACGCGCCGACCATGCCCATCGGCACAGCCAAGATCAAAGCGCAAATACCGAAGATCAAAACTTCCTGCATATAAAGCGACATGGTTTGGCTGAAGCGCGCACCGAGTGATTTCAAAATCCCAATCTGCGGAATCTGCTGTGTGATGACCGCCGACATCACGCTCGTCACCAAAAAGGCACTGAGCAATAAAGTCAATACACCAAGCGCGCCGAGGATGAATAGCACTGACGACATATTGTCGCCCAGCGTATATTGATTTGGCGGAGGCACCGGCGCGCTATAAACTGTGTACTTTTGTTGTTGAATATCGTTAACAAGTTTCGTTAAATTCTTTTCGATATCCGCACGTGTGGATGCATTTTTAAAGGTCACATAAAGTTGGTTATAACCGGATGGCAAACCCAACGACTTAGCTGTGTCAGTCGAAATATATCCATATGCGGTCAAGCTAATATCGCTTGGCAATTGAGAGAGATCATTTACAAAGCCGGCCACTTTCAGCGTATGAACATCCCCATTGAGCAGTTCCACTCTAACCATATCGCCCACATTGGAAATATTTTTCAGAGAACGCTCTAACAGAATCGAATCAGTCGCGGGCCCGGAGTTATCGGGCGTGATCAAATTGAGATTCAAAGAATCGAAATTGGAAATTGTTGTCAGCTCGAGGGAAAGAGGCGAGCCCGAACCCACATCCAGCCGCGCTTGTGTCACAAGCCGCGCGTCGGCGGTCTGCACGTAATCCAAGCTGCGCACATGCGAAAGCAAAGCATCATCAAAAGGTTGAACGAGCAACACACTTTGCGCGGGATGGCTGGCCGCATAAACGTTTTTCAAATTTTGTTCAAGCACGATGCGGCCCGTGAGCATGAGGCCGAAAGCCGCCACGCCGACCGCGACGGCCAACACAATAAGCAGACTACGCGCTTTGTTGACCCACAGATCACGCAAGATTTTTATCGCGCGCACGCTCATTTGCGATTCCTTTTCGTGCTGATGTGCTTCAATTCTTTTTGACGTTTGCCCGCTTCACTCTGGACCTTTTGTTTGATGCGCTCCGAAGAACCGACGAGCCTTTTGAATTCTTCGTCGCTCAACTCGATGAGACGCGCTGAGCCATCTTGGCTGACGCGTACCGTTGCGTTGCGGCGATGATCTCCGAGTAAAGCCATCTCGCCGAAATGCTGACCGCGCTTAAGTTGATTGAGCAACACTTGCTTGCCATCCGAATCTTTGACAAGCACATCCACTTTGCCATCTTCGATCAAGAAAAAAGAATCGCCGAGAGCACCTTGACGAATAATCTCGGTTCCTGCGTTAAAAGTTTTCGATTGTGCATCTTTGACCATCGAAAGCAGATCATCCTGTTTGAGTGAAGAAAGATTCTGCATTTCGTTAGCAGTGGCACGTTGAGCGACAATCCCTGCCAATTCTTCGCGCAAGATGCGAGAGTCCGCAATAAGATCATTGAAAGCTTTTTGGTCGAGCGCGGCGACTTTGGCTTCGCTATCCGTTGCGGCTTTGACCGTCGCGGCGCGGATGCCATTGCCCATCAAAGCCATCTCACCAAAATATTCGCCCGCCTTAAGTTGATTGACAACGATCTCCGTGCCGCCGGGTTGTTGCATTACTACATCGGCTTTGCCATCCAGCAGAATATAAAACTTGTCCCCTGTTTCGCCTTGACGAATGATGCTGGCATCCCGCGCATAGACTTGCGGCTTGATGCGCCGCGCCACTTCCACGAGTTGATCCTGTGTCAGCGCGGAAAGCGCACGCACCAAATATTCGTTGACAATCTCGCCATCGGAGATGACGATGGTGCGATCCACGCGGCGGGCAAGGTCGCTATCATGCGTGACCATCAAAATAGTCTTGCCCGAAGCGACGAGTTCCTCGAAGAGATGAAAGATTTTTTCGGCGGTCTTTGAATCGAGATTACCGGTCGGTTCGTCGGCAACGATCAGCGGCGGATCGTTCGCCAAAGATCGGGCAATGGCCACGCGCTGTTGCTGTCCGCCAGAAACGGCGGAGGGAAGTTTATGCGCTTGATCCGCCATCTCGACGCGTTCAAGTAGACTCATCGCGCGCACGCGTCGTTCGCGTTTAGTATAGAGTTTATTCAACTCCATCGGCAGGATAACGTTTTCGAGGAGCGTGAGAGTTGGAAATAATTGAAAGAATTGAAAAACGATGCCGAGATTTTTTCCGCGCCAAGCCGCCATTTGAGATTCATTGAAAGCATGCACGGGCGCGCCACCGATCACGACCTCGCCCGAGGTTGGACGGTCAATGCCGGTCAGCATGTTAATGAAGGTAGATTTGCCGCTGCCAGACTTGCCGATAATGCCGACGAACTCGCCCGCCTGCACTTCCACATCAATGCCTTTGACAGCTGTGAAATCGCCCGCAGGTGTTTTATAGACTTTCACTAAATTACGAACTTCGATCAATGGCTTACTATTAAGTTTCTTTGATGGATTCATAAGTTGTCCTTTGGCGAAGGATTAATAATGTCTGATTATAAAAGAAAAAAGCGCAATATGCATGAATCGATACTCTTTGATTTAAACAAAAACATCCCGCAGTAATGAGGATGTTTTTTATAACGCGATTTCAATTATCTGATCGCGAGGCGGCTTTCATTCGATGCGGGCGCGACAAAATCTTTCGGCAGAACGCCTGCCTCTGTGACGATGCGCGGCACGATCTCTTCCCAGCCCACTGGCATGATATGTAATCCGTTCACACCTTGACCCGTAAACTTCTTGATCTGCTCGATCAATTCCAACGCAATCGTCACGCCTTCTTCCTGCGCGTTTCCGGCTTTCTCCGCATCTTCCATGCGTTTCATAATTGGATCTGGCACGAATACGCCCGGCACTTCATTGTTCATATACTTCGCCATCTTGAAAGTCTTGAGCGGCGTGATGCCAATCAGGATATAAACTTTATCAAGGATGTTCCGCTTGGCAAGTTCATTGAGCCAGACTTCCATGTGATCCACGTCATAGACAATATTGGTCTGGAAGAACTGCGCACCCGCGTTGATCTTTTTTTGTTCGCGCAAAGCTTGGAATTTTGGTTCGCTCGCAAAAGGTGAAGCCGCCGCGCCGAGGAAATATTGAGGCGGAGTCTTCATCTCGCGGCCATCCAAGTATCTGCCCTCATCACGCATCCGACGCAGAATCCATAACATTTGGATCGAGTCGACATCGACGATATCCATGCGGCCGCGCGGCGCAGGAGCCATCTTCATCGAGTCGCCCGAGACACAAAAAATGTTGCGGATGCCAAGATCGTATGCGCCGAGCACTTCGGATTGCAGACCGACGCGCGTCCGGTCGCGCGCCGCGATCTGCATCACCGGTTCGACGCCTTGTTTGATCGCCATGGCAGAACACGCCCACGAAGCGGTGCGAGGCGTGGCAGACGGATTATCGGTGAAGTTGATCGCCGCGACATAAGGCTTGACAGCTTCGATGTTCTTATACATTTTATCAAGCTTGGCTGAAAGCGGCGGCGCGACTTCCGCAGTGACAACAAACTCGCCTGCTGTGAGCCTGCGCTCCAATTCAGAAACCGGCTCAGTATATTTCGGCGCGTGATATTGATTATCGCCTTGCCACCAGACCGGTTGACGAACCGGCTTAAAAATGTTTTCCCACATTTCATTGCGAACGATAGCTGGTTTGAATAGAAATCTATTGACAACTTTTCTTGTGCCAATTTCTTTGACGCGCATGAATACATCGCCCCATGTTTCCGTCCCGACTTTATCCCAATCCAGCGGAGGTAAAACTTCAAGCAGGCGATCCTCGCGTCGCATAGCAAACGAACGCTCGTAAATTTTGTACCAAATGCACGGACGCGTTTCATCGACGTAACAATGTTCAGAAGTTGATCCACCGCATGGACCGTTGCGCAATCCCTTGGGACATTCCATCGGACAGATGAAAGCCGTCTCTTGCAGCAAACAGTTGCCGCACATGCGGCATCCAAACATCGGACCTTTGATTGTTTTTTCCATCGCCGCAAGCGCGCGCCTATTAAACGGTTCACGCTTGAAAGGCAGATAAGGCGGTTGCCAACGGCGACCAGGTGTAAATCCGGGCATGGTTACTCCTTTAGATGGACAATAACATCTATCTAATTGTAGGCTCCTGCCAGCGGATTACTAGTGTCTTTCGTCTGAATCACAAACAAAAAACATCCTCGTCAATGACGAGGATGTTTTTTTCATAACACAATCTCAGTTACTTGGCAGAAAAGCGACTTGCCACTTGATCCCAGTTAATTACGTTCCACCAAGCAGTGACATAATCCGCCCGGCGGTTTTGATATTTGAGGTAATACGCATGTTCCCAAACATCAATGCCCATGATCGGAGTCGCGCCGTCAGAGCATGGATTATCTTGATTGGCGGTTGAGACAACAGCGAGGCCACTGCCCTTCTTAACGAGCCAGGCCCAGCCGGAGCCGAAGCGTCCGTTAGCGGCTTTAGTAAATTCTTCTTTGAACGCGTCAAATGATTTGAAGGATGAATCAATCGCTTTGGCGAGTTCGCCTTTCGGCATACCGCCAGCTTTGGGCGCCATGATTTCCCAGAACATGGAATGATTCCATGTGCCGCCGCCGTGATTACGGACAACGGTGCGAACATCTTCGGGCACCGCGTTCAAATCTTTTAACAATGCTTCAAGCGATTTGCTCACCAGCTCGGGATGTTTCTCCAGCGCGCCGTTGAGATTGGTGATATATGCTTGATGATGTTTATCGTGATGGATGGTCATGGTCTGCGCATCGATATATGGTTCGAGCGCATCCACTGCATACGGAAGTTTCGGAAGTTCAAAAGCCATTTTATTCTCTCCTTTAGTTGGTTGCAGGATTGTATTCATGCGCGCGATAGATGTCAAGATAAAAATGCTGACTCTAACAAATCGCTAACAGTGGCAGTATACTTGCTCAAATTTATGGCCAAAGAACGCGTTCGCATCATTCTGCCCTTTGCGCTTTTTATCGCAATCTTAGCTGTATCCACGGCTTCGATCTTTATCCGCTTCGCGCAAACCGACGCGCCATCATTGGTCATTGCCGCGTTGCGATTGACATTTGCCAGTATCGCACTTGCGCCCATCGCATTGACTCGTCATCGCGCCGAATTGCGAGCGCTGACTCGCCGCGAGTTATTGCTTGGATTATTATCCGGTCTATTTCTCGCCATTCATTTCGCCACATGGATTTCGTCGCTGGAATATACGACGGTTGCAAGTTCTGTTGTCTTTGTCAGCACGGGACCGTTATGGGTGGCATTGCTCTCGCCTTTCTTTTTGAAGGAGCCGCTTACTCGTCCAGTAGTGATCGGGATGAGTCTGGCATTGGTTGGCGGAATCGTTGTCGCATTAGCGGATGCGTGTGCGTGGAATCATGGCATCGTCTGTCCATCCATGAATCAAATCTTACACGGACGAATGTTATTCGGAAATTTTCTCGCGCTCGTTGGCGCGTGGATGGTGGCAGGCTATTTGATGATCGGACGCAAATTGCGCGCAAAGATGTCGCTCATGCCGTACATCTTTTTAGTGTATGGAATGGCATCGGTATGTTTATTGATTATCGTTCTTGTTGCCCGCGAAAGTTTATTCGGTTATCACTGGCTGACGTATGTTTGGATTTTGTTGTTAGCGCTTGTGCCGCAATTGATTGGTCACTCAACCTATAATTGGGCATTAGCATATTTGTCTGTGGCATTCGTGGCGGTGATGACGCTCGGCGAACCAATCGGCTCTTCAATCCTTGCCTATTTTATTTTGAAAGAGACTCCGACCACCACCGTGATCGCAGGCGGAGTTTTGATCCTGATTGGGATTTATTTATCCACGCGCGGCAGTAAGGTCGAAACCGAAATTGAAGAAGTGCATGATTAGCAAAAATGATTATTATCATTATGGGAGTCTCAGGCGCGGGCAAAACAACGATTGGGCGATTGCTTGCAAAAGAACTCAGTTGGAACTTTTACGATGCGGATGATTTTCATTCTGTAGCAAACAAAGATAAAATGTCGCGCGGCGTTGCGTTGACCGACGAAGACCGCGCCGATTGGTTGATAAGTATACGCAAGTTATTGAATGAAAACATTGAGACAAGTCAATCAATTGTGTTGGCGTGTTCAGCGTTAAAACAAGAATATCGAAATATTTTGCAAGTCAACGATGAAGTTCGTTTCGTTTATTTGCAAGGAACCTATCAACAAATTGAAGCGCGGATGAAGGAACGCAATGAACATTATATGAAACCCGAGATGCTCGCAAGCCAATTTGCAATCTTGGAAGAACCAACTGATGCGCTGACAGTGGATATATCGAAGGCACCAAAAGAAATTGTCGTGCTGATTCGCAAGGAATGGAAATTATGAAACTACCCTCTCATCTTTTTCTTGACGCACTTGGCATTCCATACGAAGCAAAAAATTTTTCACCTGAGACAGAAAAAGGCGCGGCGAATGTGGCGAACGCGTTGGGATTCCCGGAACGGCAAGCGGTCAAAACGCTGATCTTTCAAACGGATATAGGCGAGCGCGTGCTAGTGATGCTCGGCGGTGACCAAAACGCAGTCTCTGGCAACCTTAAAAAAGCAATCGGCTCGCGCAACATTCAGATGGCCGCGCCGGACGCCGTCAAAGAAACGACCGGTTATGTGATCGGTTCGATTCCGCCGTTCAGTTGGCAGGCAGAAGGCTTTCGTTCATTCCTCGAAGCATCGTTGATGAATGAACCGATTTTAGGAGTCGGTGCGGGCGAGTGGGGAAACGAGATCATGATCACGCCGCAAAATTTGATTCGAGCCAGCAAAGCAATTGTGGTCAATTTGACAGATAGAGAGAAGCCAGTTGCATAACGATGAACAAACAATACTTTGAAGTTCGCAACTCCCCCATCCAGGGACTCGGTGGATTCGCCACGCAGCGCATCCGCAAAGGGACGCGCATCATCGAATATATCGGAGAACGGATCACGTCGGAGGAAGGCGACCGGCGTTATAACGAAGATGAATCCAGTGATCATTATGTATTGCTATTCGTCGTAGACAAGCACACTGTCATCGACGCGGCGGTTGGCGGCAATGATGCGCGCTTTATCAATCATTCGTGCGAGCCAAACTGCAGGGCCGTCCTTGATAAGAAGCACGTGTATATCGAGGCGCTGAAGACCATCGCCGAAGGCGAAGAGCTGACCTATGATTACAATCTCACGCGCGATGGAACGGAAGACGCGGCGAGAGAAGCACAATACGCCTGTCATTGCGGAGCAAAGACCTGCCGCGGCACGATGCTTGCACCGAAGAAAGAAAAAAGAAAAAATTGATAAAACATAAGTTGATTGATAGCCATAAGATATGAGCGTATAATCTGTATATAAGTAGTTATAAAGCCAGTGGCTGTATAACACCCAAAAATGGGTACTTATCAAGCCAATGGCAGGATAAATCATAGTTGGGCTTGGTTTCCCCGGCAGCACTTTGAGCTGCCTTTTTCTTGATTGGAAGTGAAGCAATATGGTGATCAGGATGGCGATGGTGAGTATAATAATGATGATATTGTTCATGGGAATCTGAGTATATGGGGGAGTGGCAGTGCGCCATCTTATCACATCTGCATTATCCAGTTATCCCTCGCCGATTGTGGTTGTATCTGTGGTTGCATCGGTTGCGGTGACCAGAATCAGCATTTGATTGCGGAGCTACGTGCTCGTCCACGGGGGTCCTACGGTATTTTGAAATAACTAGTTCAAAAATACCTTGACAGCGGCCTCCGCGCCGTAGTATAATACTAAACAGTTCAAAATCAGCAAACAACCCTAAGCTCACGAGGAGAATACACATGGAACATTCGATCGCACTCGTCACCGGCACCACCTCCGGGCTCGGTTATGCGGCAGCCCGCATGCTCGCCATCGAGGGCTACCGTCAGGTCATCGTCACCGGGCGCAGCCTGGCTAAGGCCAAGGAAGCGGCCGCTAAGCTCGCAGCTGAGACCAAGACGCAGGTCTTCACGCCGATGGAACTGGAGCTCGACACACTGTCCAGCGTTCAGTCCGTCCTCGCTGAGCTGGTCAAGCGGGGTCAGCAGATCGATTTCCTACTGCTCAATGCAGGAATTATGGGACGTAAGGAGCGCAAGCTCACTGCGGCGGGCATCGAGGTGTCTCAGGCCCCGCTAATCGGCCATCATCAACTGACTGTCGGGTTGCTCCGCGCCAACCTGTTGAGCCCCAACGCGCGAATTGTTATCGCCAGCTCTGAATCTGCCCGAGGGGACGTACCCATGTTCAGCTACACCGATGTGGCGGCCCTTGCGGCCACGCAGTACCACAGCGACCGAACCGCCGCCGTGGAAGCCCTGTTGCGCAGCGGGCCGAACGTGAAGTACTCGCCCAACCGGGCGTTCGCCGACGCGAAGCTCATCGTCGCTTGGTGGGCCGCGGCACTGGCACGCCTGCTACCCTCCGGCATGGCCGTGTACGCCGTCTCGCCCGGTGCGGCGACCGACACCAAGGCGGTGCGAAACGCTAGCTCGGCGTTGAAGTATCTGTTTATCCCAATCGTGAACCTCATTCC
>JBAUMB010000218.1:0-26606 GCA_049578465.1 Anaerolineales bacterium | reverse complement strand
CCGCGGAACAATATCCTTCATCGAGGAAAACGCAGTTGACGTAGTGACAGCGAATACGAGCCATAAGACTCCTCCTAGTTAATTGGCTGGCGAGCCAGCCGAATGATGGAAAGTATAAAAATTATCGTCATGGAGATTTGTGACGTCAGGCAGAACGGACAAAGCGCATGGATCAACGCGATCTCCACATAAACCAGATAAAGCGTGAAAAGGAATCCGATTAGCGTAATGCCAAAGAGAAGCATCGTTCCGTTGTGTTCCAAAAACTGATTGCGGTCTTCCATGAAAAGCAGCGCAACAATGACCGCGTAACCGCCCACGCCGAACAACGCTACCGGGATTCCGTCCACCTCTGAATAAACGCTTGAATTAACTTTTGAGCAGCCTCCGTTGCCAATGCACATCTTGTCGTTGTCTGTTAGTTTGAAGATCGTCATGTAAATCGAAACGGCCAAACCAAGCAGAGCCAACGCCATCGAAATTCTATATAACCACTTATTCATCATCACCTCACAGCATCCAAGCTTCTGCCTGGTCGCCAATGGCAAGCGATTTTACCCCAGCGGGCACGATAAGTAAAGCGTTTGCCTGAACCAGCGACAATAAATTTCCTGAGCCTTGATGCCCGGTTAATTTTGCTGATAAAACGCCATCGCGCTCCTCGATGATTGCGCGCAGATAACTTTCGCGTCCATCTGACTCGATGGCTTCGGCGAGTCTTACCTTGACCTTGATGCGGGTTTCCGTTTTCAAGCCTGCCAGCCGTCCGATCGCGGGACGCGCGAAGATTTCAAAACCGACGAACGCGGAAACGGGATTTCCCGGTAATCCGATAAACGGCACGCCTCGATAATCTCCAAATGCCAAAGGTTTGCCGGGACGCATATTGACGCGCCAGAAATCCAAATTGCCATTTGACTCGACGACTTCCTTAACGTAATCGAGCGAGCCCACGCTGACGCCCGCCGATGAAATAATCAAATCGGCATTCATGCCGATAGCTTGATCGAATAAAAACTGGATGGCATCTTTTCTATCAGGCGCGACTCCCAGCGATAAAACTTCACAACCTGATTCTGCGATTAGCACCGATAGTGTATATGAATTTGAATCATGAATTTGTCCCGGTAAAAGCCGAAGCTCAACGGGCGTCAATTCATCTCCGCTCGAGAGCAATGCCACGCGCGGCTTGCGATAGACGGAAAGATTCGCAACTCCAAGCATTGACAGCAAACCGATCTCTTGGGCGCGCAAGCGAGCCCCGGAAAATAATATTTTGTAGCCGGTCTTGATATCCATGCCGCGCCTGCGGACATTCTCTCCGGTTTGGATGTTCTTAAATACTTTGACAGTTTTGGGCGCGGGCGTGCCTGGATTGCGGTTATTGAAATCTGTATCTTCGACCATAATGACGGCGTCTGCGCCGTTGGGAATCGGCGCGCCAGTCATGATGCGCGCGGCTTGTCCGTGCGCGAGGGTGATGTCGGTTGAATATCCAGCCGGTATATCGGCGACCACGCTCAAAGTCAGAGGCAATGCGGATGTTGCGTTAGCAACATCGCTCGCGATGACGGCGAAGCCATCCACGGATGAATTGTCGAAAGGGGGAAGGTCGGATGAGATGATGTCTGCCGCCAGCACGCGTCCCGCGCAGGCATTGAGAGCGGACATTTCCGTCTCGACCGGCTTGAAGTGGGTAAGGATGCGCTGTTGCGCTTCACGCACGCTAAGCAGACTCATGGCTAAAGCGGGCGCATTATACCACTAACAAAAGCCACTTATATTTTGGAGCATTGTATTTGCGTTTCTATTTCTCTTGAGTAATTGTTATATTCGGAATTTCACTGATAAAACTTTTAAGGTCATTGAATAAATTGTCAACAGTCTGGTCGTGTGCTGGGTCTTTAGGATCATCATAAAAACTGATACTAACTTGATTTGGCTCGCTGGGAGCTTCTGTAGCTACTATCTCGTCGAAACTACCTTGCAATATCTCGATATAGAAACCCTGATGGGGTATTCCAAAATCAACATCTTCGTAACTAAAACTATAAGAATTCTCAACCGAGAATTTTAGCAACTGATCAATAACTTCCTCGCGTTGGTCTATGTCAATCGTTAGTCTCAGCGTTCTTCTCGGTAAAATTTCTCCGTTATGTAGAAATGATTCTATATTAGGTTTTAAACTTATGAATCCTAGAATGCACAGCAGAACGATCAAAATTAGACCGATAATAAGAATCAACTTTTTGCGGTTGGTAAACATCAATACCTTATATCTATCCGCTCACGCGATGCGCTTCCATCACATTCGGGACATTTTCAAGTTTGGTCAGCACTTTGCTGAGCTGGGAAATATCCTGCACTTCCACGATCAATCTTAATTCCGCCAGACTGCGATTGACGGTGACTTTTACATCCGCAATGTTGACATTTTCATCGCTCAATAAATTGGTCACATCCATCATCAAACCTTGACGATCATAGGCTTTGATTCGAATCGGGACCGGAAATGTGCGGACTTGTGTTCCCCAATCCACGCGCACGATGCGCTCACGGTCTTTTATTCGCAAGCGCAAAATGTTTGGACAGTCCTGCCGATGAATGGTTGCGCCGCGTCCGCGCGTGATGTATCCGATGATCTGATCGCCCGGCGTCGGATTACAGCATCTGCCCATGGTGGTGAGCAAACCTTTTAACCCAACAATATTCACACCGTCGGCGCTAGTTGTATCCGGCTTCGGAACATTGGCAGTTAAAAGATTTGCGTTCTCTTCGGTCTCTGAAATTTCTTTAATGACTTTGCTTACCGATATATCGCCGGTGCCCAAATCCACGAACATTTCATCCGGCGACTTTAGTCCAAGATTGCGCGCCATCTTTTCAAAGTTCGCTTCTGGAATTCCTAGCCGTTGCAGTTCACGCTCCAATACCAATCGTCCCTGCGAAAGATTTTGCTGAAAGTTTTCTTCTTTGAACCATACGCGGATTTTGGATTTGGCGCGCTGAGTCTTGACCAGACCTAAATTTGAATTCAACCAATCGCGGCTCGGTCCGCCTCGCTTCGCAGTCATGATTTCAACTTGGTCGCCGGTTTTCACTTCGTGATACAACGGGACAAGTTTTCCGTTAACGCGCGCGCCGCGGCAGCGATGACCAATGTCCGTGTGGACGTGATACGCAAAGTCAATCGGTGTGGAATGAGAGGGCAGATCAATAATGTCGCCGCGCGGCGTGAAGACATAGACGCGATCTTGGAATACATCCGTTCGCATTGACTCCACAAACTCGGTTGCATCGTTAACGTCCGAATGCCATTCCATCATATTGCGCAGCCAGTTGATTCGTTGCTCATACGACTTATCGCGTTTCGTTCCTTCTTTATAACGCCAATGCGCGGCGATACCGTATTCCGCGTTCTGGTGCATTTCCGAGGTTCGGATTTGAACCTCAAGCGGTTTGCCGTCGTCCCAGATCACAGCCGTATGCAGTGATTGATAAAAATTATCTTTCGGCGCGGCAATGTAATCATCGAACTCGTTTGGCATGGGTCGCCAATTCATATGAATCATGCCGAGGGCAGTGTAGCAAGCCGCAACATCCGGGACAATGAGACGCACCGCGCGCACATCGCGCACGGCCTCGAAAGCTTTTCCTTTATCCTGCATCTTTTTATAAATAGAGTAAATATGTTTGGGTCGTCCGCTGATCTCGACCTTGATATTATTTTTTTCAAAGAGGGCGCGTAATTGTTCCTCGATTGATTCAATCTGCGCTTCGCGATCAGGGCGACGCTCCGCGAGTTGTTCAGCGATCTCTTTATATTTTTGCGGATTGACATAACGGAACGCCAGATCTTCGAGTTCCCATTTGATCTGCCAAATGCCGAGTCGATTCGCGAGCGGTGCAAAAATATCGAGCGTTTGCTGCGCGATACGGATTCGTTTTTCTTCCGGCATGTGACTCAGCGTCCGCATGTTGTGCAAACGATCCGCCAGTTTGATAAGGACGACGCGTACATCATCGCCCATCGCGAGAAATGTTTTTCGCAGCGTTTCGGAAGCCATGTCGGCTTTGCGGCCCAATGAAGCTGGCGCGGCGGCTTTAGCTTCGCCTTTTGCGCTGACAGCTTTTTCGGCGTGCTGGTCATCACGCGAGACGCGCGGCAGATTGGTTAACTTGGTAACTCCATCCACCAACGCGGCGACCACATCACCAAAGTCATTGCGAATATCATCTAATGTGATAGTTGTATCTTCAACGGTATCATGCAAAAGCCCGGCCGCCACAACTTCGGGTGGCACGCGTAAATCCGCTAAAATTTGTGCAACTGCCAGACAATGATTAATATATGGTTCGCCTGAATTGCGCTTCTGCCCGCGATGCGCTTCTTCCGCTACTCGATACGCGCGTTGAACCAATTCCTTGTCGGCTAAGGTATAAGTCTCAGGAAGTTGCTCGAGCAGTTTTTCTAACGGAATAGCATTCGTGGCTGATTTCATTATCCCCTTATTTTACTGCGTCTGGCAGATTTTGATTTCGCTTATTAATGAGAGCGTAGCGGTGAGGTCAAAAGATTTTGATATAATCTTTGAAGTTCCCATCTTTTCTTAGTAGTCGTTTATTCTGTTGACACCTATTGTATGCGATTGTGCATGTGTACAATGTAAATATTAGGAAAGTAGGGTGTGTGTTTGGTGTATTCCAACCATGCCTGCTTAGCCTTTACAATACATGTGTAGTGCATTAATAGCGCCAAATTTTAGAGAACAATATTCTGGCGGTGGATGGCAACATCGAGGCGCTAAATTGGCATGGAGATGTAAAAAAAGATGTTCCCGAGAAGCGTTCACGAGGATGATGCTAGAGTAAACCGCAACCAGCGCATAATTAAGCGTTTTCTGCTGGCTTGGGTAGCGACTTCGGTTTTTCTTCTTCCCAGCCTGATCTGGCCCTATGTTCTATTAAAAAAACTATCATCCGATGTTCGTATCGGGATTCCTTTTCTCATCATTGCTTTTGGATTAACTTTTTTTCTGGGTTCCGGAATATTTATCTACTCCAAGTCTTTGCCTGGGAGATCTGGCTGGCCCGGAAAAACGTTCCGGACAGCTTTGCGTGTTCCGCAGATATTTGACCTGCTCATTCTCGTATTAGTACATCTTCTGGTTGTTTGTATGGCTGGAGCGGTGTGGGTGAACCTGCGACTTCTGTTCGTTGATGATTTAAACAGGCTGCCCAATTGGCTATGGTGCTTTGTGTCGGCTCTCCTAGCTGCTTGGATACTCTTTATTCTTAATGCCGATAGCTCCTTGCCGAAGGGCCTCCGGGATTTGAGAATTATCCAATCCAGGATATTTAAATTAAATACGCTTCTCGCCTTATTCTCTTTTGTGTTATCTGCTTTGATTGGGTTTGGAGTAGCTCAGCTGATAATTCTTTACTTTAGAAATCATGGGGCTTCCTTTGAGAATATGAATATCCAGATTGTTCTGAGTTTTGTATTGCCTTTTATCATTTACGATTTGACTCTGTTGATTTCAATGTTGTATACCAACCAGATCCGTTCAAGGAGAGTCGCTTTTCATGAAAGAATATATTCATGGAAAGGCTCGGCGAAAAGTATTCGACGATTTTTATCGACCTATCCTCTGATCGCCGCCCTTTTTTGCACATTTTCTTTATTTCTTTTCTGCTTCGTAGTCTTTCGTATCGGATATGGAGTCAATGATGATATCCAGCTCATTGCAATTGCTTCTGGCTATTTGGGTGGAAAATCATTTCCATTTCTGATTTTTAGCAACGTGATTCTTGGATTCGCCTTGAATCTTCTTTATCAATTTCCCACACAAATTAATTGGGAAATTTGGCTTTTTATCGCGGTTCATTTTTTGTCTATATGGGCTCTTGTTTATATCGTCTTCTCGCGTCCGATGATGAAATGGAAAATCCAAGCAATAGGCTTGTTGATTGTTTTGTCGGGTGAAGTTTACTTCCTTCTTAATATTACTTTCACAACGGTGGCTGCGGTTGCCGCGATCGCTGGATTCTGCTTGATTTTGACAGATGCCCAATCAGATATAAATTGGGCCAAAAGTTCTTTTGTTTGTGGTGGGGGCTTGGTTATTATGGCGAGTTTGATCCGTATCGAGTCTTTGGAGTTTGTTTTATTGATCATGATGCCGTTTTTAATTGTGAATTTTCGTTTTCTCAATCCAAAAAGTTTTATGATGTATTTTGGCATTATCGCTTTATTGGTGATTGGCGGCTATGCCTTTGACAAATTCTATCTAAGTTTGTTTCCAAATTGGCTCTCCTACAATACCTACACCATGACCCGATCGATGCTTCAGGATACGCCTCGATTAGCAAATATGGAGGGCGCGATTGGCGATGTACGTTGGAGTGCTAATGATCTGAATATGTTTTCTCGCTGGTTCTTTCCGGACCAGGTTACTTATTCGCTTGAAAACCTCCGATATTTGGTAGAGCATGTTTCGGATAGGCGCGCGGATATTTTGAATTGGATATTTTTTTTGCCCGACCACATTTCTAGTTTGACGATCCTACCCTATCCGATAATGCTAGTTTCACTGTGGTTATGTATGTGGTTCTATGATGCGGATCTAAGAAGAACACTTGGGGTTTCGATATTAACTGTTGGTCTTATTTTCTTGACTTTTATGTATCTTGAATGGACGCAGAAGGCGCCGGATAGAATCTTATTGTTTTCTCTTTTTGCAGGTATAACTTTTAGCCTGATCAATTGGTATTGGGTCGATGCAAAAAAGTTGGAAGAATCCGACCCGCATCCTGTAGATAATATTCAGATGCGATTTGGATTCTTGAGTGTATTCTTTTCGTTGATCCTAATGATCGGTGTGATTTTTCAGCAATCGATACAGACGACACATTTGAACATCAGTCATCAAATGGCTTACAAGCAAATACTTGTAGATATTCGAGCCTTGCAAATGAAAGGAATCGTTTCGCAGAATGCACTGATTGTATCGGCCGCCTATGGCATTCCGTGGGAATGGTCGAATCCATTATTTTTAGATTTTCCCAATGTCCAATATCTTGCCACCAATTGGGAGACATTTTCTCCTGCTTACAATAATGTCCTTCGTAAGTATCAAATACAGTCTATACCGATTAGTCTATTTCGGAATAGTAATGTTTATCTGATGGTAGATGCTTCGACCATGAGAGGAATTGTTCAATTCATCAAGGAACATAACGGGGTTAATGTGACCGCTAAGGTCCTTTATGTAATACCGAGTCAATACACCAAAGGAACAGTATATAACGGCGTCACTTTGTTTAAATTACAGCAAGTACCACCCTAATTATTCCGTGATTTCTCTATTATAATTGCGTCGGAGGCTTTTTCATGGAAATCACGTGGTATGGGCATTCCTGTTTTCGTCTCACCGAACGGAATCTGGCAACGGTGGTGACGGATCCTTACGATAATTCATCTATCGGATATTTCCCGCTCAAACTCAAGGCGGATATTGTTACGATCAGCCATGACGCGCCGGGGCATAATAATTCGGATGCCGTCAAAGGCACATCACATGTTATCAGCGGGCCAGGCGAGTTTGAGATTGGCGGTGTGTTCATCACAGGTGTTCAAACCGATGGAATCGGTGTGGGCAAGAAAACCAAAGAGCAGACTCGCAATACGTTATATGTATTTGATTATGACGGCTTGACGGTCGCGCATCTCGGTGACTTGAAACAGTTGCCGCCTCAGAATGAGATCGAAGCCTTGGGAACGGTAAACGTAGCTCTCGTCCCGGTGGGAGGCGGCGGCGGACTCAATGCTGCGAAAGCCGCGGAAGTGATCAGTTTGATCGAGCCGAATATCGTAATCCCGATGCATTACGCCACATCCGATGCCAAGGTGTCGCTTGAGTCGCTCAATAAATTCATCAAAGAAATGGGACTCAGCAAACCTGAAACGCAACCATCGATCAAAGTGACGCGCTCGTCTTTGCCTGAAGAGACGCACGTCGTCGTGCTGGATTATCAACGTGAGTGAAGCCGTGCCTGTAAAAATAATTATGAGTTGGGATATTGCTGCTGATCACGAGCAGGAATATTTTGAGTTCGTCATCGGCGAGTGGGTGCCGGGCGTGCAGAGACTCGGCTTTCAGCCGACCGACGCCTGGGCCACAGTTTACGGCGCTTATCCGCAAATTCAAGTGAACCTGCTTGCGGATAATGAATCCGCTGCGCGCCGAATCTTAAGCTCGAGTGATTGGAATACATTGGAAGATCGCCTGCTTACGTTTGTCCGCAATTTTTCTTATAAGGTTGTGCCGGCGCGCAACGGTTTTCAATTTTAGACATGAAAACCAACACATCGAATTGGCGGTGGTTTTTCTCACTTGCGGCTCTCGAAGCGGGAGCCGCTCTCCTTTTATTATTTCTTGTGCCGCATGAGGGCAGCAGTTTTTCCTTAACACGACTTGCGTTATTCGGTGTTCTCTTTGCGTTTTGCGCTTTATGGATTTATTTTCTTTTTCGCCCTCCCACGCGATTCGATTTCTTGATTCGTCCATCGTTCGCGTTAATCTCAGCGCTTCTAGCTGTGACTTTGGGCTGGTCTTTGTTTTTCTTGCGATATCTTAACCCGGAACGTTACCTTCCTTATTATCAACGCCTTAGTCCGATTCTGTTCTATTTGCTTATCCTGGTTTTTCAGTTCTTTGTTTTTGTATTGATTTCATTTTATGGAATTCATCGCGAGAATCTTTTGCAGGTCAAACCTGTTTATCGCTCTGCGCTGATTGCGTTCGGCATTTTACTTTTCGTTTTATGTTTTATCGCAATTACTCATCTTGGGTTTACAAAGGACCCGGCCTATTGGGGTGAACCCGGCGTTCCATTGCTTGGATGGCAAGTCGTCGTTGCGATTCTCATTGGCGGCGTAGTATTGACTCTCGGTTTGCGATTTGCATTTGATGAAAATCAATCGTCAACGTTTCGGACCGATATGATCTTCGCGATCCTCATTTGGTTGGTCGCGGCACTCATTTGGCTTTCCGTCCCGATGAGCGTGATGCAAAACAGTTTTTATGCGCCGATGATGCCGCCCACCAATCAGCCGTTTCCCAACTCCGACGCGGCTTATTATGATTATCACGCGCAATCCGTTTTGTTGGGCTTGGGTTATTTGGGCGACGTTCCCACACGTCCTTTATATATTTTACTTTTGGCTTTGCTTCATCTTTTGTTCGGACAAAATTATGCCTTGATCATTGCAGGACAATCCTGTGTGTTGGCTTTGTTTCCGGTGACTTTGTATTTTCTTGGAAGAAAAATTCACAGCCGCGCCGCCGGCGTGATGATTGCGTTCTTTGCCATCTTCCGCGAGCTGACCACCTTATGGGTTTCTTCAGCTACGCGCGTTTCAGACACGCGTACACTGCTGACAGATTTACCTACCGCATTGATGATTACTCTCGCCTGTCTGCTCGTAATGCGCTGGCTGGAAAATAAAAGCCTCCAACGCGCGTTAATCGCGGGTGGCATATTTGGTGTGATGTTACTCCTTCGGACACAGTCGATAATTATTTTGCCTCTTGCGCTTTTATTGGCTGTGTTGGTGTTCTGGCCGCAATGGCGCGATGCTGGAAAAATGATCGCTTTGTTTGTCCTTGGCGTTGCAGTAACTGTCGCACCATGGCTTATCCATAATTATTTGGCGATCGGTCAATTTGCTTTTGATGATCCGCGGCAGTTAGCGGTGATCTCAAGTCAATATGCGTTAAGCGGAAATCTCGATACTTCCCAATTCAATATCCAATCTCAAAGTCTCACAGGAAACTTGATCGCTTTTACTTTAAAGCATCCTGATGTCGTGTCTCAGTTCATTACCAATCATTTTCTTGCCACGGAAATTGGAGGTGTCTTGGCTCTGCCTTTGATCGAACCGTTTAAGAGTCTGCGCGCGCCAATTGATATTTATTGGTTTGGATGGGATGGATATTTGGATTGGTATAACTTTCTATTGGTCATCTTCTATTTGGCAATTATTGCGGTCGGATTGGGCGCGGCATGGAAACGTCTGCGTTGGATTGGGCTGGCACCGTTGGCTTTCAGTTTAGGATATGCTCTTGCAAATGGGATCGGCCGTTTCTCTGGCTGGCGATACGATCTTCCGGCCGATTGGGTTTCCTATTTTTATTTTGGAATTGGGGTCGTCGAAATCTTTTCGATGCTTGCTCTTTTTTTTAGATCTTTACCGCAACGCTTGTTTACGGCGATTGAATTAAAAAAGAGTAATTCCAAATTGAATTTTCAATTTGTCCTGCCTGTGTTGGCGTTCTTCGCGCTAATCGGATCATTGCCATGGCTTGCCGAACATGCCGTGCCGCCACAAAATCTTATGCTCTCTCAATCTGCATTGATTGAACAAGCGTTGCGACTGCCGGCGATCAAGACATCAAATTTAACTCAAGATCAATTGAATCTTTTCCTTGGACCAAATACAAACCCTAACGCCGAAGTTTTGCAAGGTCGTGAATTGTATCCGCGCTTCTTTTGGCGCGGGCAGGGGATTGCCCAAGCGCATCCGTCGCCCGCGTATGTTTCGCGCGATTATTCTCGGCTTGGATTCCTCTTGATGACTACGAATCAGATCACGCCGATTGTTTTCCCAAACAAAATTGTTCCATCCGTTCCCGATACAGGAGACGTAATCATATTTGGTTGTAAGCATTCCGATTATGTTGAAGCCAGAGTGATTATCTTTCCGGCGCAGAACTTAATTTTCCAAACCGAGTCGCCTTTTATTCAATGCGTGAACAACGGGGAATGAGTGCGTTCGCGCGGCTCCTTTTAGATTGGTATCATCTTCACGCGCGGACTCTTCCTTGGCGCGGCCATCCTGATTCATACGCGGTTTGGGTATCTGAAATTATGCTTCAACAGACGCGTGTGGAACCTGTCATTCCATATTTCCATCGCTGGATGAAGCGCTTTCCAACGATCAAAAGTCTCGCTAGAGCTTCAGAGCATGACGTCTTGAACTTATGGGAAGGTCTCGGTTATTATTCCCGCGCTCGCAATTTACATAAAGCCGCAAAAATTATCGTAGAACAACATGACGGTGAATTACCGCGCGATTTGATTGCGCTTCGCCGACTTCCGGGGATTGGACGATACACCGTCGGCGCAATTGCTTCGATGGTGTTCGGCATGGACGAGCCGACTCTCGATGGAAATATTCGGCGAGTGTTTGCTCGCATCTTTGATATCAGCGCGCCGGTTGATTCATCCGCGGGCGAAAAAGTTTTATGGAATTTGGTTGCTGAACATTTACCCAAAGGCAAAGCCGGTGATTACAACCAAGCCTTGATGGATTTGGGTGCGACGATTTGCCTTCCGAAGAATCCGCATTGTTCGATTTGCCCAGTGATGAAAGTATGTCAAGCCCGTGCAAAGGGAATTCAAGATCAACGACCAGTGTTGAAGCCCAAGCAGAAAACGCCACATTATATTTATGCCGCGGCGGTCATCGTTAAGAAAGGACGCTTTTTACTTGCAAAACGTCCATCGAAGGGATTGTTAGGCGGGATGTGGGAATTTCCGAACGGCCGCGTAGAAAACGATCCGGCGAAGGAATTATCGAAAAGTTTGAGATCAGGTTATCATCTAAAGGTGCAGAAAAAAGATGCGTTGGGTGTGGTTAAACATGCTTATACTCATTTCAAAGTAACTGTCCATGTGTTTCAATGTGAGCTTGTATCCATGCCAAAAAATCAAAGTCTAAAATGGATAAAGCTAGGGGAATTAGAAGAATTTCCGATGGGAAAAATAGACCGGCAAATCGCTCAATTGTTCGATTAACAAGCTTGATAAGCCCTACTGACAAATTTGAAAACTCGCGATTGTAATGATTCCGTTATACTTGTTTTAACATTTTGGAAGGACGAATGAGATGACGGCAAAAACAATGCGCAATGAAAAGAGTGGCCCGCAAATCAAAATAGCTTTGATTGGTTTAATTGGTACGGTGATCACTGTCATGGGAACCATCCTCGTCGCGGCAGTAACCAATCCGACGAAGATCACAACTCAATCTGCTGGGTTGTCTGCTTCAGCCACTTCCACTACTGCGATTTCAAGTCCTCCATTGGTTGTACCTGCTTCGAATATACAATCCAATATGCAGCCTACTTCAGCTATAGCTTCAGGAGATTATTCCATTCCGGGTCAGGATTGGACGCATGATTGCATTGGCGCAGCGTGGAATTTTTTCCCCGCCGTAACGCTTCAGCGAGATTCCAATGGCTGTTTGCAACAGCCTCTGGCTAGTGTGATCTCAGCGGAAGATGGAACTCTTTCGCTGCTTTCTCAAACCCGAGCGGACTCAGCTCAAATATTTGGCATCGCGACTGCATTGTCTCTCCGTTCCAATATTGCAATGCATCTGACATTACATCAAATTCAAACGGGTCAAGTCTGGATTGGCGTTTTGGGTGGCGCTGATCCACTGAATTCACCGGGAATCATGCTGGTCATGTCAGAGGGGAATGTTCAAAATCAGGTATTTGTGGTTCGACAGATTCCACAAGGTCATGAGTTTTTGCGCAGTGCATCGATCCCTGCGGAAGCCGGCGGCTATAATGTGCAATTGGTTATCGATAATGGCAGTGTGACCTTCGCGATCAACTCCATGCCCACTCCAGCATATCCGTTGTCATTTGCCAACCGGCAATTATTTATCGGTTATCGCAATCAGTTTGGATATAATGCAATCAATGCGCAGATTTCCAATCTAAATATTTCGGGAAATTAATAGAACAACAACCGCTTGATAATTATCAGGCGGTTGTTGTTCATAAATTTAAGAATCTGCGTAATTGGGAGGTAGAAAAATTTATGTCGAAAAATGCTAAAAGTCCGGTAATCACGGCCGCCAGCATTACGGCGACAGGGATGATTTTTGCCGCTGTGATTGGTATCGTATCCGCGCTCTCTGGTACAAGTCCTTTTGCTAATTGGTTCGTATCTTATCTTCCTCCGAAGCCTACTCCAACCATAGCGGAAATAGGGTCGACCTCGGCGCCATCTCAAACATCTACCTTAATTCCAGTAACTTCAGTTCCGACTTATGTTCCCGCGGCGTTTTCAACAATATCAGCTAGCCCAACTTGCGCGTGGGATGTTTTTTCTGAAAACAACCCATTAACCGCATGTTCCTCTTTAGCGGACTATGGGATAAGTATTTCCAACGACCGCCTCTCGATTTATCTTCTAAACTCTTCCTTGCGCGATTTAATAGGAATCTCAAAGCCGACTTCAGCGGATGGATCGTTCTCGTTTAACATAAAAAATGATCCAACATTTGCGGCTGGCGAAATTTGGCTTGGCGTTAGCAAGGAAATAGATCCAAGCCAAAATTCTTTAATAGTTGCAGTTAAGCCAGGTTCCTCTTCTAAAAATCATCGCCCTATGTTTGACCTGCGTCAATATAGTTCTGGAACCGAAACGGTTTTGATAAATAATTTTGATGCTCTTCAAATCGATGCAATATATACCGTGAAGATAGTTCTTTCAAATGAAAAGATGCAAGTCTTTATCAATGGTGATCACCTTTTCCTTGATGGAGAAATTAATTTTTCGGTAGGGCGGATTTTCATTGGGTATTTGGGTCTGCCAACGACAAAATCCGGAGTCAACATTAATACAGAAATATCTAGTTCAATCCTTGAACCATAGAAGACGATTTTATGCCCTGCTCATCGTGACGAAGATCATCGGTCGGCGTTTGGTTTCTTCGTGCAGATAATTTTTAACTGCGCTGACGATATTTTTTTCGTCGTCTACTCCGCCGCCGTTAACCATTTCAATGACGCGCTTGCGGACTTCAGGAATTAACTGTTCCGCATCTTCAGGCGAGACAAAACCGCGCGTAATAATTTCTGGATCGTGGAGCAATCGTCCTGTGGATTTATTCAAGCTGATGTCGATGAACAAGATGCCGCTGCGGGCTAGTTTTTCGCGTTCAAGCATCACACCATGATCAATATCGCCAATGGATTCACCGTCTACAAAAACATAACCGCCGGGGATTCGTTCGCCGAGTTTGATCTTGCCGCCGGTAAGTTCAACCACCTGACCGTTCTCGACCACAACAATATTTTCTTCCGCAATGCCGACTTGCATTGCCAACGCGGCATGACGAGTTAGTTGTCGCAGTTCGCCGTGAATGGGCATGAAGTGTTTGGGTTTGACCAAGTTGAACAAAAACTTTTGCTCTTCCTGGCTCGCATGTCCGGAGACGTGCACCTGTGCGACTGAATCATAGATTACATTCGCGCCGCGCCGAAGCAAACGGTTGATCGCTTTGCTGATGGTTTCCTCGTTGCCGGGAATCGGGTGCGAAGATAACACAATCGTATCGCCGGTCTTGAGATCAAATGAACGATTCGTGCCGGTGGATAATCGTCCAACAATGGATGATGGTTCGCCTTGCGAACCGGTGCACATAATCGCGACCTTGTGATCTTGCATGTGCATGGCTTGATCAATCGGCACAAGAAGTTCATCCGGGATTTCAAGATAACCGAGCTTGCGCGCAATCTTGACATTGTCGATCATGCTTGGACCGGCCAGTGCCATTTTACGTCCATGTTTCGCGGCGGCATCCGCAACCTGTTGGATGCGCGAGATCAGCGATGCAAACGTCGCGACGATGACGCGTCCTTTCGCTTCGGTAAAAACTTTATCGAAGGCTGGACCAATTACCATTTCAGACGGTGTCCAGCCGGGGCGTTCTGAATTGGTTGAATCGGAAAGTAACAAGTCCACGCCGCGCGTTGCGAACTCTGCGAGTTTGGCGTAATCGGTGGGCCAGCCATCCACCGGCGTGAGGTCGAATTTGAAATCGCTCATGTGAACGACGAGACCAGCGGGCGTGGTAATGCCGAGTCCAACCGCATCAGGAATGGAATGCGAGATGTGGAAGAATTCCACTTTGAACGGCCCAAGCTCGATAGATTTTCCCGCTTCGACAGTATGAAGCGAGCTTTTGTTCAAGGCGTTGTTGCGAGCCAATTTAACTTCGATCAAACCTAAGGTCAGAGGGGTGGCGTAAACCGGTACTGGGAAATCATTCAGCACGTGGTGGATCGCGCCGATATGATCTTCATGTCCGTGTGTGATGACAATGCCGAGAATTTGATTCGCCTTGTCGCGCAAATAGTTGTAATCGGGAATGATGTAATCGATCCCGAGCATGTCGTTTTCAGGGAACATGATGCCCGCGTCTACGATCAAGATTTTCCGATCGAACTCGTAGGCGGTCATGTTCTTGCCGACTTCCCCAAGTCCACCCAGGGGAATGATTTTCAATTTTCCGTGCTTATTCATTATGTTTGTTTTACCTCACTTAAATATAAATTTTATCCGCCATGGGCGGTAAGAGTCACTTTCATGTTATACAAAAATGCCCGGCTAGGAAAGACTCCCGCGGGGCTGTTCGTGCCACACATGCAATTACTTTTCTAAAGGTCTTGCAAAACTGCCAAAAGGCAGTGAAAGTCAAAATCAACAACCACAAGTATAGCAGGGTGGAAGGTATTTGTCAAAGGCGAATTTGTTAAGGTTTGGTTAACCACAATTTTATCGAAAGACATAAAAGGATTTTCGCGGTTTTCTTGGTGATAGAATTCATTTGAAATTCCTCGGAGGCATTCATGCAATCATCGCGATTACGCGCTCGTTATCGTTATATCATGTGGTTCTTCGCTCGCACAACGGCGGGTTTTATCTTTTGGGAAATTGTTTTGCCGCGCATTGGTCTTCGGCAATGGTCGCGGCGGACGCGTTCACCGCGCTTCAAAAAAATTGCAACTCAATTTCGCGAGATGGCGATCCGCATGGGCGGGGTGATGATCAAGGTTGGTCAATTCCTTTCGGCGCGGCTGGATGTATTGCCAGCAGAAATCACGGACGAGCTTTCCGGTTTGCAGGATGAAGTTCCGGCTGAGAATTTCGAAGCGATCCGCAAATTAGCGGAAGCCGAACTGGGCGCGCCGATGGATGAAATCTTCGAGCGCTTCGAATCGGAACCGTTGGCGGCTGCCTCACTCGGACAGGTTCATCGCGCCCGCTTGCGGGTCGACGCGCCCGAGGCGGAACAGTTTCGAGATGTGGTTGTCAAGATCCAGCGTCCATTTATTGATCAATTAGTCGATGTGGATTTTTCCGCGCTTCGTCGTTTCGGCGGATGGCTTCAGCGTTATGAGCCGATTCGAAAGCGAGTCAACGTCCCGGCTTTGATCGAAGAATTATCAGAAACCGTTCATCGTGAACTCGATTATTTGGCTGAAGGAAAAAACGCCGAGACGTTTGCTGAAAATTTCAAGGACCGAAAACGTGTGCATGTGCCGCGCGTTGTTTGGAGCCGCACCACGGGACGCGCTCTCACACTTGAAAATGTGTATGCCATCAAGATCACGGATTACGATGACATCACCGCCGCGGGCATTGACCGCGCTGATGTTGCCAAAGTTTTGTTGGATACGTATCTTAAACAAATCTTTGAAGACGGATTCTTTCATGCCGATCCGCACCCCGGCAATTTATTTGTAACGCCAATCCCAGCTACGAAGCGAAGAAAAGCAAACTGGCGATTGACATTTGTTGATTTTGGAATGGTCGGCGATGTGCCGGAGAATCTTCGCGACGGGTTGCGTGATCTGCTCATCGGCATTGGGACGCGCGATTCTGCGCGGGTCGTGAAATCCTATAAAACAATGGGCGTCCTGCTTCCAAGCGCTGACACCGCGCTGCTTGAGCAGGCCGAGAGACAATTGTTCGAACGGTTTTGGGGGATGTCAATGAGTGAACTGCGTAAAGTCAATCCGCGCGAAATGCGAGGCTTCGCTCATCAATTCCGCGATCTGATGTATGAAATGCCATTCCAATTGCCGCACAATCTTTTGCTGTTGGGACGCGCGGTCGCGATTTTATCCGGCATGTGCACGGGACTCGATCCAAACTTTAATGTCTGGGAAGAGATTGCGCCGTACGCGCAGAAATTGGTTGCGGATGAAGTCGGCTCCGGTTGGGAAGTATGGCTGGATGAAATTGGGGATTTGGTCAAAGAATTGCTCGCGTTGCCGGCGCAGACGAGTCGAGTGTTGGCGCGCATGGAACGCGGCGAGTTGAATGTCAATATGCCATACGTCAATCGTCATCTTTCATATGTGGAAGGCGCAATGAATCGCGTGGCGGGTGCGTTGATCTTCGCCATGTTTTTATTGAGCGGAGTTCTGCTTCGTACTGGTGGCGACGTATTGCTCAGCAATGTCTTTTGGGGTTTGTCGTTCCTGGCTTTGATTTGGACGATCTTTTTTTCGCGCGGTCATTCCCCGTGGCGTTGAAACCAAAATGTCATTCTGAGCGACCCTAGGGAGCGAAGAATCTTTATTGCTTGAAAAGGAGATTCTTCGCCGCTATGCGGCTCAGAATGACATGTTTAAGTGTTATGCCTTTTTGCTTTTCTCTTCGATTCGTTCGAGTGCGGAGTCGATCATACTGCGAAAAGCCAGCAACATTTCCTTGCGCGCCTTGCGGCGATGCTCGACGAATTCGGGCGGAAGGAAACCTTTAATACTTTCTCGCATTTCTGTGCGCGCGGCGTGTACGTGCTCGCGGACTTCCTCGGGAATCTTCTCTTCAAACGCTTTGCGCCGTGTTGTTTTTTCTGCCATAGTGCCTCACTTTCTTATGAATGATTATAACGCTATTTTAGAGGGACGAATTCCTGCGTCCAGCGCATGCTTTGTTAAGTGACGGTTTGAAAAAATTAAACTTCTATCGGTAAATCAAGATAACTTAAGTCCTTTAGCCTATTGAGAATAATTTCTGCGTCAACACTTTTTATCAACCCCAAAGCGCCTACTGAACTTTTTTCATATTCAAGCGAAATTGCACCATTACCCATGCCACGAAAAACTACTAACACTGGGCGAATCTTATCTAATTTCTCAATGTCAATACTGTCAGGTCGTAAAACTTTGATTTTCAATAATGTTGCTACTGGATATGATTTTGCAAGACGAACAAAGGGAATATGGCGAGACCAAGTGATTTGTTCTTTTGAAATCTCTAAAGTTTCTGTACCGAAAAGCCGCCATAATATCTCTTGCAACGCAAAAACGCCAAATAAAAATCCAAGTACTATGCCCACAATAAAAATAGTTCCAGAAATCGCCCAAACCATTGTGCCTAATATCTGCTCAAGATATGGAGGATTATAAATTATAGTAACTCCTTCTCGAGTTTTGGCGTTCAATAAAGCCATGAAAAAGCTAATAAATGTGGTGATGAATTTAATTTGCAAGAATCCCCACACAACAAAAAGCATAACCCAAATCGGAAGCAACACTCTCCCTGCTTGATTTTTTACTTTAACGGTGAAAGGAATATTGCTCTCGATAGAGTAATCTGACGACATCATTTTATTCCTGTTGCTTTCAAGATATTCTGAAGCCACCTAACTAGTGCATATATGATCTTAGATGAGAATGCGATAAGAAAATTATAGCACAATGACCAACATTTCAAATTGACTATCCATTCTCGGAAGCCAACCGCGCGATCTGCAAGAGAGCAAAGCGAATCACATCTTGCTTTGCCGGGGGAAGTGCGCTCTCTTCAATCTGCGCCATGCGCTCCACATCGTTCATGGCGCGGATGATACTGACCGGCACTTCGATATTCTCTTCAGCGAACGAACTCAAATAGTCAATGGCACCGAGCAGGAAACTCCGCATCTCGTCATCAGCGCGGCTGGTGCGCAGGAAATCGGTCAGCGTTGCGGATGGCTTCTTGCCGCGTCCGCTTGCGGAGGATGGATTGAACGAACGCGTCGATGAGAATGCATATAAAGCGGTCGCGAGTTCGGTAAAACTTTGCACACGCTGATAAACTGAATCGCCCATCACGTCCCAAATGATCGAACGCCAGCGATGAATCTGTTCGGGCAGTTGAAGCAGTTCCGCAACTTCAGCGCGCCATTGATCGTCGATTCGTCCCGAAACATTTTCTAACAAAATATCGAGATCAGTATTAAATAAATTTTTCTGCAACAACACCGCCAGGTCGGGACGAAGCGTTGGAAGTAAATCCGGAATGAAAATACCTTCATTCAAAAAGTCGCTGACATTTACGCCGTGACGCCGCAGAAGTTCTTGTTGGAACAAAGGCAAATATCGCAGCATCGCATCGCTATCTTCGCGCAAAGCTACGAAGGCTGAGTTGCCCGCCGGAAGCGCGGTGTCGATGCGTTTAAGAAATTCACCTTTCCAATCCTGATAGATTCGCAAAGTGCTCAAAATTTCATAAACGGGCAACTGCGGCAACAAGCGTTCCGCGATCATCCGTTCGCGTTCAGCATCCGCAAAAGTTTTCTGTGCAAAACGTTCCAATGCGCGGAACAAACCGGTGGTTAATTGATTGATACCGAGCACAACCGTCTGCGCTTGATTATGTGAAATGGCGCGTAATAAACTTCCTTGTTTGGCTAAAGGAATGATCTCGGCAATGCCTGCCAGAATTTGTTGTCCGCGGTCAACGCCTGTGCCGGGCGTTCGTCGGGAAGTGGGGCGGTCGCGCAATTGCGGAATGGATCGTCCGATAAAGTAAGAGATGATGTGAATGCCGACGACATCTTCTTCGCGCCCGTAAAGGATGTGGCGAAAATTATCGGTTAACTCTTTCAGGAATTCCTCATAAAGCGGCTCGCTCGTTCCGACCGTTAGACGTTCTAATTCTTGCATGCTCGAACGCTGCGCACCTAGACGGCTTTCGGCGATCGACTCAGTAGCGCGGATTAAATCTCGACGATGATTTTGTTGCGATTCACGCACATGATTAAGTAAGCTGACTAATTCGCGCACTGGCAACGATCGCAGTTGTTCCATTAGGTTGCTTTGAAAAGTTCTTAAATCTCCGCCGAGAAACACTCCTTGCAATGGAGTGACCGCATAAGCCGTGCTCTTGCGCGCCGCGGCCGGCAGATTGTTCGAGAATCGCCGTTGACTCTCTTTCGGATTTAAGAAAGCGGCGCGTCCGGCAACGCGCGAATAATATCCACCTTGACGCTGCATTGGTTCGCCGCTGCCTAATTTAACGCGCACCACATCCGATAGATTATGTTCAGCGAGCCAGGATTGAATATCATATTTGGCTTTCACATACAGGAATGCCGCGGTTGCTTGACTCACTTGTTGACTCAAATCGGAACCGGCGATGAAAACCTCGGCGATGATTTCTGCAAAACGATCCTGTGGGCTTTGCGCGGTCTGTCGGCTTTGGGTCGCATAATCCCACACTCGGTCAAGATAAGAACGAATATTTTTAACCGTATCAATATCTTCAAACAGGGGAATGATCCAAATCGCAGGAAGTTCAGAGGCTGGATGATCTCTGAGAGTCTGTTCTCTCTGAATTCGCATTTTACGGTCAAGCGAAATCAACGCATCCGGTTTGGTCGACAAGCTCAGTTGTATTCCCAATGCCATGCCCGGATTGCCATATTCTCCGGCAATCGCATTGATCTCATACATGTTGTAAACGGTTGTGTCAATTGCAAACGAGTCGCGCGCCGTGATCATTCTTTGATCAATGCGCGGGGTAATTACAACGCGCTGCAAAATATCCCGATAACCTACGACCTCGCGCAGTAATGATTCCGATTCGCGATTTGCCAGAATATCAGGGATTAAAGCGTGAAGTTGTTTTCTTAGTTTTTTGTTGAGCGCAAAATAATATTCCAACATTGCGCGCCGTTCGCGGCGCAGTTCGATCATTCTGCGCTCAAAGCGGTCATTGTGCTCTAAAAGAATCCGCGCTGAATCGCGGCGCAAGTGCCAGCGCGTTGCGAGTCTTTGCAGGGGTGTAGCATCTACTGAAAAAGGAAGAATGCCGCGATAACGTTGTTCCAATTGATGAGTCAAAAGTGTGATGTCATTCAAAAGTTTTGTGAAGCGCTGGTTTTGTTCAGGAAGTGCGCGCAGTTCAGATAATAATTCCGGTTTTACATCCACATTCGAGTCAGCTTGCATCAACAAATTGATGATGCGGCTCAACCTTTGAGCGTTTTCTATCACAACGGCCGCGACCAAACGATGTCCCTGGCCTGAAGGTCGGTTGCTTCCATCCCAATCACTCCAGAAGGATAAGAACGGCGATAATGTGATATTTGTAAATAGCTCGGCATGTTCCTCGCCTGCGATTTGTACGGAAAGGTCCAGCAAGATTTCATCGGCTTCTTCACGAGAGGAAATCGCTACATTGCGCCCCAAATATTCTTGCCATAATTCCTGCGCGACTTTTTTAATTAGAGATGGACTGATAGATTCTTGCGCGATCAGGGCTTTGATAATTTCGTCCAACGCTAATTCTGTCCGCAACGAATACATTTGCGTAGGATGAACGGTGCGGTCGTAAGGTCGCAATCGAAACTGTTCTTGTCGTCGTTGCAGGGAATCTTTCATGAATTCCCGTTCCAAATGTTTGGAGAGTTGTTCGCCTCCATCACTTAATGCTTGACGCATTAATTCGTCGCTGATCAACGCGCGGTCAAGCAGACGAATGCGAAATATATCCAGCCTTTCAGGAAGGTATTGCTGTAAAAATTCGCGGCGCAAGGATTCTGTGTCAACATGTGGAAGAAGCTTTGAGCGGCGGATGATGCGATCATCATCGAAGCAATTTAGAATCTGTTTTGAAAGATTGTTCCACGAATTCGATAATTCGCCGGATCGGTTGTTGCTATTCGCTTCATTCCTGATCGGTAATTTTTTCCGGTTGTAATGAGATTCTTCCTCAGCGATCAGCCGGTTCAGGGTAATTAACAATCGGCGAGTTTTTACTAAAAGAATCTCAGCATTGTCCACGCCGCCCAGTGTTAAGCGGAAAGTTTTTCTTCCGGTTTCGTATCCTTTTTCCGTGCGCGCAAATGTCGCCAATGGCAACAAACCGATTCCGCGACGTGCCAGCGAAGATGCAAGCCAATCTAAAGATAAACCGGCTGGCAAATTTCCAATCCGCAATAAAGGATACATACTGCCTGTTGGTGGAATAATGGTTATGTCAAAAAGGTTGCGATCCGGAGGTAGGTTTTCTGCCGCGGTCAATAAAGCTTGCGTTCGTTCTTGAAATATCGAATTACGCAAATGCCAATATGCCCGCGCCGATTCAATCGTGTTGCGATAGAACAAATAACAAATAAAAATGGCGGCAAGGTTCGGTTGAATGTGGGAATTTATTTCATCGAAACGATTTCTCAAGTGCGGATCGCGAATCTCAACCACGGCCATTCGAGCGCCAGCCAAGCAATCGGTCTTTGACATCGAATGAACGGTGATCACTCGATCGATCTGTGTCTCATTGACAACGCCAAGCCGAACTAATTCAATTGCAATCTGTCGAACAGTTTTGATTTCTGGAAAAGCATTGACCGGTGCCACATTTTGATAAGCCAAGTCGTCAATAATATAAAGGTTGTTTTGTAGGCAATATGCGATAAGTTTTCGGATCGCATCTTCGTGGAATACTCGACCTGTGCCATTGTGAGGATTGTTGATTGCTACTGCGCCTCGTTCAGCCCATGAGGGATCAGTGCGGCGCAGTTCCTCCACTTTTTCGATCATGGCATCTGCGTCCAATTCCAGCGATTCCTTTAATGGCACTGCATGAACGATTGGAAAACACTGTTCGTATGTCCAACTTAAATCTGCGATCACCACTTCACTGATCCCGCAATGAAAACCCAGAATTCCCAAGGCTGTGCGGGAAGAACCACTGGTAATCCGACAAGCTTCAAGTTGGTATTGCGGCTGATGCTTCACAAAAGCGCTGATAAAACTGCGCTGAAGAGTCTGGCACCAGACGGGGTCGTGGAGATTTTGGGCGAGCAGATCGAGAAGTTCCCTTGCGTCGATGCCTGAAAATTCATCGGAAATGATTTCTTTTTTCCACACATTCTGAACGCGCTGGTTAATGACAGTGATTTTCTCTTCCAAATTTGTCAGGGAATATTCGATCATCTTGGCATGATCGTTCAGCAACTGTTCAAGGTATCCTTCCGCTCGTTCAGCGATTTCCGGTAGGACAGTTTCGGTTGCGATACCGAACGCAAGTCCATTAAAAGAAGGCTTGACTTGGGGAACTTCCTCAGTTGTATCAGTTTGAATATCAGAGAGTCCTTGTTCTAGAAGGAAGGTTAATAGTTCAACTTCGGATGCAGAGGGCGTGCCTTTGAAGTTGAAATGAACATTCTCAATGATGCTTAGAAAATCAGCGTTGCCGATGATGAATATTGTAGATAGGGAATGTAGACGCGGCGCAAAGATTGCAGGACTTAATAGTCGGATGACGCGTTGGACTAGTTTCGCTTCGCGCGCTAGCGACAGGTGATTGGGAGCATTATTGGCTTCGATAAAGAAAAGAGGATACTCAATACTTAGGTTGCGTAACTCGCGTCGCGTCTCTTCGCCCAGCGAATTTCCAATCAGCAAAAATGTCGGTGTTTCAGGTTGATGGATTAGAAATTGTTCAACTTGTTTGCATGCGGCTCGTTCATCCGCGGCAAGTTCTTCAAAGAAAAGATTCGGAATAGTTTTCCATGATGGCTGGAACTCAAACTGATAGCACAAAACGCGAGCCGGTGTGGTCTCTAGATAAGAAGAAAGAGCCAGCAGCATGATTCGCAATGCTTCTTGAATCCCACCCGAAGCAAGAATGATTTCGCGTCTGCCAGATTGTTCGCCGGCATCGTAATGCAACGGTTCTTGTTGATGATCCAGCCAATTGTAAAATGTCTTGATGAGGGCGTGAGGGGATGTTCGCAAATATCCGCCGCGCGGCATGTAGGGCGAACTCTTTTTTAATACCTGAAGAATGAATTCTAGTTTTGGTTTATCGGAGGAATTCCATTCCAGATGTTTTAGAATTGCATCGATATCTGTATCGCGTAAGTCTTCTTGATGTACATCAATGCCGAGTGCGATGCGCAAATAGGCGGACGAGAGTCTTGGATCTTGCAGCGGATTTCCGATGTGAAAATCGATGCGCTCCTCTTTCGGAACCTGTGAAGCCGCGGTTGTTTCGCTGACTTCCGAGACTCGCGCAACCCGAATCGGTTTCAGCCGAAAGAAATCCAATGGATCGGATTGTGATTTCATGGAAATATTTTAAAAATATAATTCATCGTAACTAGGAATCTTTTCTTGATCCCAAGGCTTTTTGCAATAGACTTTGGAATAAACCCAGAATCTCTGAACCATGCTCAAGGTCTTGATTCGATAATGAGATAACTGTGCGAGCATTCTTAAGGTTCTGACTCGCTTCGGCTAGGCGGGCTGCTTGCGGAGTCAGCATCAATAGTTCAGGGCTGCTTCGGAGAACATCGAGTCCTTCCTTCTCAAATGCCAGGCGCATACGATCACGCACCAACTCATCTTCCAGACGTTGACGCGCCAATGCAGATTCTTTTTCGAGCAGAGATTCTTTTAATCCCGCCTTTTTTAATTCTAAAGTGTGTTCCAGTTCGGCAATTTCTTCATCCGCTTGATATTTTGCGGTCGCGGCGGCCACACGCGCCTCATGATTCTTGCGTTCAGTTTCTTCAAGCAAGCTTGCTTGTTGTTGTTGCCGAAGCGCGTCGGCAATTTTCGGATCGGTTGGGTCGACGGACTGGATCGTGATAGAAACCAATTCGACTCCAAACTTTTCTTCAACGAGAGTCGCGTGTTCGTTTAAATAATTCAAGATGCCGGTGGACGAAAGCGCGTGAATCCCAATATGTTCAGCGTATTCTTTTACCAATCCTTCGATCAACACTTGGGCTTCATTGGCAGTGCGCGCCACCGCTTCATGATCCCAGCCGCCGACGCGGATGAGGCGATCGATATATTTAACGGATGGCGCAACCGATCCGACGAGCTTGATGCGAACTCCTAAATCTCCTTCTGAAGTCGCCTCGATGTTCAATTGGATCGGATACGTTGTCCGTTTGAGAGGAAGACTAAAGTGACGCGGATAGATAAAGCCTTTTCGAATGCCGATCTGACCTTTTGATTCGTAAAGCACCAAGACATCTGGATGGCGAATGCGATATTCCCAAAAGAACATGAATATGCAAACCAAAACGATGATTCCGACGACAAGACTCAAAGTGGCGCTCATGGTTTTTTTGCTTCCTCCGATTTGCTTTATATTAAGTAGGGGATTATAGCACAGACCTTTTAAGAGACTAAATCTGGATGTAAGTCCTAAGCTATGGTTATTGTTAAAATTGACATCCTTGCCTCTCTCATGTAAACTTCTTTCATGGACATAGACCTCGACCTGTATCGGCGTGAAGTACGTGTGTCATCTAATCCGCTGGTGCGGCTTTCGGCGATTGATGTTTCTCCCGATCATCCCCAGCGGACATTTGTTTTTGTACACGGCTTTGGCGGGCAAGCGGAACAATGGCATTTTCAACTTCAAAATTTTTTGATCGAAAATCGCGTCATTGCTTTGGATTTACGCGGTCATGGTCTATCCGATAAACCTTCACGCGGATACGAGATGGATCACATCCTCGCTGATCTCGAATCCGCACTGGATGTGTTGAAGGTCAAGGGAAAAATTGTTTTGATTGGTCATTCATTTGGCGGCGCGATTGCCATCGAATATGCGCTGAAACATGTTGAACGAGTCGAACGTCTCATCCTCATTGCCACACCGGGTCAATTTAAATTACAACCTTTATTTAAATTTGGGCTGTTTCTGCCGAATTGGATTCTGCGGGTTGTGGGATTATTTACGCGTAAATGGCTTTCGGCTCCGCCGTATGTTCTCAAAAGTTTTTATCAGCATAACTTATCGGGATGGCTTGGCTGGGAAAAAATCGGCGCGCTTCAGTTGCCCACGCTGGTCATCCGCGGACATCGCGATCAAGTCTTTGAACGCGAATATTTCGAAAGCGTGGCGAAAAATATTCCAGACGCGCAAGAGGCCGATATCGGCGTATCCGGCCATATGGTCATGCTTGAACGATGCGAAGCGGTCAACCGCGCTATTGAAAGATTCTTAACGGATGAAGGTCAGCGCTCGTGGCGCGACTCTTCAACGATCCTCCGCAAAAGAGTCAGCGGACGCGACGCGTTGCGTAAAGAACGTCCGTGGCTGGCGCAATATGAAGCGGGCGTGCCGTATACCATCGGCATCCCAGATATTCCATTGCATCATTTGTTGCGTTCGGCGGTTCGGCGTTTTCCGCTTCAGCCCGCCATTTTTTTTGAAGGCAGTCGTCATTCATATCGTTATGTGAATCATGAAGCTAATCGTTTTGCAAATGCGTTGATCGGTTTAGGTATTGGTAAAGGTGCGCGCGTGATTTTGTTATTGCCAAACATTCCGCAAATGGTGATTGGATTTTATGGCACGCTGAAAGCGGGCGCGACTGCGGTTCTTATCCCGCCGACGATTGATCCGGATGAAGTGATTCGTCAAGCCAAAGATGCGGATGCCAGCGTGCTGGTCACGTTATCGAATTGGGCTGGGCTTGCGGATCAAATCCGCAC
>JBAUMB010000217.1:0-1915 GCA_049578465.1 Anaerolineales bacterium | reverse complement strand
ATCCAACTCTGACGACCGCATGAAGCGCGTATGATTGTTTCCCAATTCGCGCGTCAAAGCAGTTGTCGTTTCGATGGTAAAGTCGGCAATAAATTCATCGCGGCGATCATAAAACGATTCAAGCAGTGGAAGATATTTTTTAAAGCATGGAGCTTTGCTGTACGAAATCGTCAGCGCCTTGAGATGATTCTTCGCCCACGGTTTACCCTGATCTATTTTCACGTCCTTGATCGGAATCCCTTGCGTCACGCCTGCGCTGTGCACTGGAATCGTCAGCCATTGTTTTCCCTGTGCGGTCTTGATCTGATTGCGATTCCGCCAGCCATGTTTATCATATTGCACATCGTCGTAAAAAATGAAAAGGTCGGCGCGGCGGATCTGGTCAAAGTAGCCGCGCCAAGGAATATAAGATGGCTGCAAAATAATCACGTTCATGAATTGCCGCCGGTTGTTTTTTGAATCACATAAGGCGGCCGGCCGGAACTGCGTTCAAACATGCGCGCCAAATATTCGCCGATGATTCCCAAAGCAAAAAGTTGGACTCCGCTAAATATACTGACTGCTGAGATTAGAAAGGTAAATCCTGGAACGGAACCGAGTGTAAAATAAGTTGCGATCACATACAACAAAATAAAGAAGCCGACGATTGTAAACAAGAAACCAGCGATGCTCGCGAGCCGCAATGGGATCGTGGTGTAATTGGTAAGAACCAGCAAAGATACTTTGATTAGCTTAATAAAATTATAGTTGGATGTCCCGACCGTGCGCGGCGCTTCTTCAATCTCGACGGATGCGAAGCGAGTCGCAGCCCAAGAAAGAAGCACATCGATCTGCACATCGGGGCTGTTGATAGAGTCGAAAGCCTGCTTTAATTCGGCGCGAAAAACCTTATACGCGCTAATGTCGCGGATCGTCCTCACGCCCATCACGGATGAGATTGCCCATTTGACAATCATCGAGAAAATACTTTTCCACCAAACCTGGCCGCGCACGCGCGGGACGCCATAAACCACATCATAACCTTCGTTAAGTTTCGCAAGCAATTTGGGCAAGTCGGCTGGGTTATGCTGAAGGTCATCGTCCATCGTAACGATCACGTCACAGCGCGCTTCGCGAATACCACACAGCGTCGCATTTTCCTGCCCGTAATTCCGCATCAACTTAATTCCGCGCACCCAAGGATATTGTTTGGTCAACGCTTCGATCACATCCCAGCTATGATCGGGACTGCCATCATTGATCAGCAGGACTTCAAACTCTTCGGCGCAGGCGGGCAATACCTCTGCGAGACGTGTGACCAACGGTTCAAGCGTATGTTCGCCGCGATAAACCGGAATGACAACTGAGCAATTCATAGAAAAGATTTTACCATGTGATTGAAAACAACTTTTTAGTCAGACCAATTGCGAGCGCCAGATAAAAAGGCCTTGCCATTCATGGATTTTTTTCCGGCAGGTTGCACCTCATCTAGGATGAGAATCCCGCCACGCGCGCCGACTGCAGGCTGACCTTGATAAATCAGCCTCTGCCCCTCTGACGCATTTTCCATTTCCGCATGTGCCTGATGAATCTTTAACATCCCGCCATTCCACTCAAAGTACGCACCGGGCCACGGACTGAAAGCGCGCACGCGTCGAGCAAGTTCTTCGACCGGCTGAGTAAAATCGAGTAAGCCATTTTCTTTCTTTAACATGGAAGCATAAGTCGCTTTGCTTTCATCTTGTGCGTGAGGCTTGAGCTCGCCTGATAAATAGCGCGGCAAAGTCTCGATGAGCAGATCCGCGCCGAGATGAGATAATTTTTCAGATAATGAACCGGCTGTATCGTCATTTTCACTTTTTATGGCGCATTGATTGATGATCGCGCCCGTGTCCACGCCTTGATCCATTTTCATAATCGTCACGCCGGTTTCAGG
>JBAUMB010000216.1:0-3902 GCA_049578465.1 Anaerolineales bacterium | reverse complement strand
GTTTTATATGATCAGTCAGAAGTCTTCAAAGGGCTGGTGATCGGCACGAGCAACAAAACTGAAATCCTTCTCGGATACACAACCTTGTGGGGCGACATGGCAGCGGCGATCAACCCGATTGGCGATTTATATAAGACACAGGTGCGCCAGCTTTCGCAAGCGATGAACCTCCCTCAATCGGTGATTGATAAAGCGCCGTCGGCGGATTTATGGAAAGGTCAAACCGACGAAGCTGAACTTGGCTTCACGTATGATGAAGCGGATCGACTTCTTTATCTGTTGGTGGACGAGCGATTCCGCATTGAAGATTGCATTGCCGCCGGTTTCGATAAAGGATTTGTGAATCAAGTAGTCGAGCGGATTCGCCGGAGTCAATATAAACGAATGATGCCGCCGATTGCAAAGTTAAGCCAACGCACGATCGGTTATGATTTCTTATATTTGCGCGATTGGGGAACATAATCTTAGATTCCAATTTTAGTGTTACTTGAAAAAATGCATATTCCTCCTGCTTTAAAACATCGTCGATTCTTTTATCTTTGGCTTGGGCAATTGATTTCGGTCGCCGGGAGTCAGATGCAAATTTGGGCGATCTTCTGGCACATCCGCACGCTGACGGACCAGCCCATTGCGATTAGCGGAGTCGGTTTGGCGCGCATACTGCCGGTGATTATTTTTTCGCTGGTCAGCGGCGCGGTCGCGGATGCATATAATCGTCGAACGATCATTTTCATCACACAATCCAGCGCGATGATTCTGGCGTTGATCCTCGCACTGTTGACCACGTTCGGATATATCACCATCTGGTATATTTATTTGATCACTGCAGTTCAAGCGATAATCGTTGCCTTTGATGGCCCGGCGCGGGCGGCGTTGATTCCTAATCTGGTGCCGAACGAAGACCTTGCTAATGCGTTCAGTTTGAATTCAATTGCATTTCAGGCCGGCTCAGTCATCGGCCCGGCGATCACCGGTTTTGTCATTGCCGCAAGCGGACTGGCGGGTGTTTATTATATTAATGCCGTCTCTTACGTGGCCGTGATCGTATCTTTAATCCTCATCGGAAATGTAACGCAGAAATTTGAACGTCGCGCGACGGGCGTCTCGCTTCAAGCGATTCGCGAAGGCATCCGATTTATCGTCAACAAGCCGATCATTTTTTCATCGATGATTTTGGATTTCATCGCAACCTTCTTCGCGTCCGCCAATACGCTGATGCCTTTCGTTGCGAATGATGTATTGCATGTAAGCGTGGTTGCATATGGCTGGCTTTCCGCGGCGCAATCGGTGGGAGCGGTTCTTGTGGCTTTGGTCATTTCGCAAGTGCATCAATTGCGGCGTCAAGGTCCGCTTTTTTTGGTGGCCGTGGGGATCTTCGGATTGGCAACGATTTTTTTTGGCGCAGCCACTTCTTTTGCGGTGGCGTGGATCGCCTTAGCTGTCACCGGTGCGGCAGATGGAGTTAGCACAATCATCCGGAATACGATCCGTCAGTTGGAAACACCGGATGAAATGCGCGGACGCATGACCAGCGTTAATCAGATTTTCTTTCAAGGCGGCCCGCAATTAGGGGAATTTGAAGCCGGAGTGGTTGCTCAATTGTTTGGCACGCCGTTTGCCATTATCAGCGGCGGAATCGGTTGTATTATCGGCTTGGGCTTTATCACGCTCAAATGGCCCAGAATTTGGAAATATAACGGCGACGAACCAATGATCGCCGGTGCGACCGCCGATTAATGTTCACCCTACAATTTCCATACGAAATCATAACAAATGACAAATGGCGGTTGACTCGCATTTCAAATCTGGCTATACTCGGTGACTAGAGTAACCTGCTATGCGATTTCTAACTGACAATGAGCTGGTTCTTTAATCTGAAAGACACGCGTCTCCGCGCGTGTTTTTTATTTCAAATCCGAAAGGAGATTGAAAGATGGATTCTGGAATGATTGGAAAGATCGAGAAAGCCAAGCGCTACGCTGAGGAACGGAACCGCTTTCGCTTCAACAAGTTCGAACTTACTTTTCACGGCGACAACAATAATCACCATGTGCTATTTAGTGATGGAATGTTTCAATGCGACTGTGAGTTTTTCATCACCCATAAGCGTTGTGGACATACGATGGCGCTTGAGATTCTACTGAAAGATATGATCCCCGCTTCGGTCCAAGCTTGAGGCGGACAACTGAATAATACATCCAGCCCTCCAAAATCGGAGGGTTGGATTGTTTAAAGAGTCAAATTTAAATCTAATATTTTTCGAGTACAATCTTTCGCATGTCAAAATCTTTTTCCCGCCGCGACTTTCTCAAGCTGGGCGGACTCAGTTTGGGAAGCCTGGCATTCAATCGTTTTACGCCGAATATCTTTTCTCCGGACTTTATCAGTTTCGATGATGCTGATATTGTGCGCGTCGGAACCAGCAGAGGCGTGGCAGTGTACAGTAAACCCACCGATCAGAATGAATCGCCAGTGGGTTTTTGGAATCGCGATGACTTGGTGCATGTCTATGAGGAAGTGAACTCTGATGATCCAAAATTCGCGGCCAATCCAGTTTGGTATCGCGTGTGGGGCGGATACATGTGGCGCGCCAATTTGCAGCCTGTTAAGACTCTTCTCAATCTGCCACTGACTTTTATTCCTGATGGTACGCGTCTGCTGGCTGAAGTCACAATTCCATTTACACAGCCCTGGAGATCATCCAAGGCATTTGGTTGGCAGTCTCTGAATTTTCGACTATATTATGAATCGGTGTATTGGATTGAAGCGATTGTAGAGGGACCAGATGGCCAACCTTGGTACCGCATTTTTGACGATCTAACAGGCAATTATTCTTATGCTAATGCTACTCACTTGCGACCCATCCTGCCAGAGAGTCTGAGCTATATCTCACCGGATGTTCCATCGGAAAACAAGCGGATCGAAGTGAACCTGACTACGCAGGCTCTAACAGCCTATGAAGGCGACGTAGTTGTTCTGCAGACGAATATCTCTTCTGGCATTCCATCCGCGAATCACACCACAACACCGAAAGGTGAATTCCATATTCAGGATAAATATCCTTCCAAACATATGGGCAATGGGAATCTCGCCTCGGGGCCCGACGATTACGAATTGCCCGGTGTTCCATGGACATCGTTCTTTACCAATTTCGGCCACGCCTTTCATGGAACGTACTGGCATGATAACTTCGGAACCCCGATGAGTCACGGTTGTGTCAACATGCGCACAGCGGAGGCAAAGTGGCTTTTCTTTTGGACAAAGCCTCAAACCAAGAACTGGTCCTCCTATCTTCCGCAATCCGATAAGATAGATGATATTGGCTATGGTACAGCCGTGAATATTCATTACTAATATGCCCATCCTCACCTGGCCCTCGAAACATCATTCGGACCCTCAACCGGCTTCCGTCATAAAAGATTCGATCATCTATCCGGCTGGACGCGGCTATCCTGACGCTCAACCGGAGAATCATTTAATACTCGGCGATAATCTCGCGGCTATGGCTTCGCTCTTGCCGGAATACGAAGGCCGCATCAATTTAATTTATGCAGATCCTCCGTTCTTCACTAACCGCAAATATTCAGCGCGCATCGGGCGCGGCGAAGATTCACGCAAACCCGAAGAGTGGGTCTTAGCCGAAGGCTATCAGGACCATTGGCTTGACCTCGATACCTATCTGGATTTTTTATATCAGCGTTTGGAATTGATGTATCGTTTGCTTTCACCAAACGGCACGCTTTATCTTCATCTCGATTGGCATGTGGATTCGTATGCCCGTCTTCTGCTCGATGAAATCTTCGGCCACGATCACATCCTCAATGAGATCATCTGGACTTATCACGGGCCATCTCCTATTCGACGCGCATTCAATCGCAAGCACGATACGATTTTGGCTTATG
>JBAUMB010000215.1:0-2418 GCA_049578465.1 Anaerolineales bacterium | reverse complement strand
CTTTCCGGTGCAGGCGGTGGTGGATATTTGATTCTAGTATCCGAAAAGGACATCCCTGACGCAGTCCGCATACAGGCGCATCGGGGAGACGATTAATAAGCTGATGCCATACACTTTACGAAACGTGATGTTTCGAATTTTTTCTCAAAAAGGTGATAGTCATGGTTGAATTTATAAAAAAAACGAACAGTTTGTTTTTCTCCCGAGATGATGAAATTCTGGAAATTGAACCCTGGGGTCCCAATGGAATTCGAGTCCGTGCCACTCGGTTACCAGAGATCAAGCAGGATTGGATAAGTGCTCTCGTTCCTCAGGAAGGACAGCGTTCTGAGATTGAAATCAGCGAGACGGGGGCAAGCCTCCGCAATGGATCGATTATAGCGAAAGTAAGTGCCTCGGGTGAGTTAAGTTTTGTAAACATTAAAATAGGAACTATACTACTGAAAGAGCAAGCTATTCATGCTCTGTCAATTCCAGCCAGACATTATAAGGATCTCAAAGGAGACCTTTTTCAAATCGATGTTTGCTTCGAGGCTCACGATGATGAACATATGTACGGATTGGGACAGCACCAACACGGACGATTGGACCAGAAGGGCTGTGTTATTGAATTAATCCAGCGAAATACGGAGGTGAGTATTCCGTTCCTGCTTTCGAGCAGGGGATATGGGTTCCTTTGGAATAATCCAGCCGTCGGCCGAGTGGAACTTGGCTACAACGCAACTCGCTGGGTAGCGGAGGCGGCCCCTCAGATCGATTATTGGATCACCACTGGCGACAACCCTACTGAAATCCTATCACACTATGCCGATGTTACAGGCCACGCCCCCATGCTTCCCAAGTGGGCATCAGGTTTCTGGCAGTGCAAATTGCGCTACGCTAGTCAGGAAGAGTTAATATCTGTTGCGGAAGAATATCATCGGCGCAAATTGCCTTTATCGGTAATTGTTATTGACTATTTTCACTGGACTCGGCAGGGCGATTGGCAATTCAATCCAAAATATTGGCCCGACCCAAGTGGGATGGTGAAGCGGTTGGAGAATTTGGATGTGAAAGTGATGGTATCGGTATGGCCGACAGTCAGTCGCCTAAGCTCCAATTATTCGGAGATGCTATCGAAGGGATATATTACCCGCAACAAGAGTGGAACGCCTCCTCATGTTTACTTTATGGATAACGAGGCGGAAAAGGGTGTTTATGTTCATTTCTATGATCCTACCCATCCTGGAGCGAGAAAGTATATCTGGGAGAAGGTGAAACGGGGATACTATCAATATGGGATTAAAGTATTCTGGTTGGATGCATGTGAGCCTGAAATGATTCCTATGAATCCGGAAAACTTGCGTTTCCATGCTGGCGATGGAGATGCAGTTGCAAATATCTATCCTCTTCACCATGTTCAGGCATTTTATGAAGGGATGAAGTCAGAAAATGAGCAAGACATCCTTTTCCTATGCCGATCTGCCTGGGCTGGCAGTCAACGTTTTGGCGCAGCAGTCTGGTCCGGAGATGTTTACTCAACTTTTCCAGCGCTACGGGCCCAGTTGAAGGCCGGTTTGAATATAGGCATCAGCGGGATTCCGTGGTGGACCCATGATATTGGTGGCTTTAGAGGAGGCAATCCTGCTGATCCAACTTTTCGCGAATTGATTGTACGTTGGTTTCAATTTGGCGCATTTTCGCCTCTCCTCCGACTACACGGGCATCGCTTGCCCACCCCAACCGATTTTAACGGCGCGGATAACGAAGTATGGTCCTTTGGCGATAGGGCATATGAGATCCTCAAACAGTATATGCTCATTCGGGAACGTCTGCGCCCTTATATTATGGATCAAATGCGCACCGCTCACGAGAGGGGTATCCCTCCTATGCGCCCTCTTTTCGTAGACTTTCCAGGTGATGCAACCTGCTATTCCATTGACGACCAATATATGTTTGGACCGGATATTCTTGTGGCGCCAGTTTTGGAAGCAGACACTCGATCTCGGAAAGTATATTTACCAGCCAGCACCACTTGGAAAGATGCTTGGACTGATCGAACTTACCAAGGCGGTCAATGGATTACTGTCGATGCGCCTCTGGAACGGATCCCGTTGTTTTTCCACGGCGAAGCCTGGCTCCCCATTCAAGATGGGAAATAGGCTAATTTGCTAGTTCAACTAAAAATTTATAAGGAGCATATTGTGAATAAATACACACCGAAACCCGAACACAAATTTACATTTGGCTTATGGACTGTTGGGAACATTGGCCGCGATCCGTTTGGCGGTCCAGTCCGCGAAACCAAGTCGCCCGTAGAACTGGTACACTTGCTTGCTGAAGTTGGCGCTTATGGTGTTAATTTCCACGACAACGATTTGGTTCCCATTGATGCGACATCTGCTGAGCGCGACCGGATTGTCAAGGATTTCAAGACGG
>JBAUMB010000214.1:0-15642 GCA_049578465.1 Anaerolineales bacterium | reverse complement strand
CGAAGTACTTGCAATTTCATGGGATCCTCCTCGAGATGGTGCACTTGATAGCTATATTATTTGTTTATCCAAATTGCGCAGACGACAAGGGTTGTATAACTGCTTATGGACAGTCGCCGCATAATTTCCAAACAGTGAAGTAGCCGGCCATTTATTAGAGACTTATCTTACTTCCTTAAGTGTATACGATTCAATTTTCCGCGTCATGTGTCATTTGTCATGCCTCGTGTCCAATATAAGGCACGTGCAATAGCGAAGCCGTTTTTCTTTTCGCTTCTTTTGGTTGCATTCATAGAGTGTAAGCAAAAAGTTAACATCCCACTCTGTTTATTGACGCACCCCTCGCCCTGCTTTATAATTCCGCCGCATTCCACAAAGTTCCGTATATGGGGACGTGCTGGAATTGGCAGACAGGCATGACTTAGGATCATGTGCCGCAAGGCGTGAGGGTTCAAGTCCCTCCGTCCCCACCATGCAAACGAATCATATCGAAAGAAGGAACTGAGTTTTGAAATTCGAAAAGACCATTCAAGAAGACCATCAGGCGCAAGTGATTGTTGACGTCGAGCCGGATCAACTCGAGGCGGCGAAGCGCCGCGCTGCCCGCAAATTATCCGAACGCGGAAAGATTCCCGGCTTTCGTCCCGGCAAAGCTCCGTATGAAGTGATCCGCCACTATTACAGCGACGAAGCCATCTATGAACAAGCCGTTGACCTTTTGGTGGACGAGGTTTATCCGCAAATGTTAAAAGATGCGGAACTAAATCCCGCCGCGGCTGGCACGCTCGAAAAACTTGATAAGGCGGATGGAACTGATCTTCCCAAGTTAACTTTCAAAGTTCCGCTGATGCCCGAAGTGAATTTGGGCGATTATCAATCGGTGCGCTTGCCTTATGAATTCACCGCGCCCGGCCCGGAGAAACTGGATCAGGCGCTTGAAGAATTACAGCAAATGTATGGAACCACGGAAGCAGTCGAGCGCGAAATCCAAGAAGGCGATTATGTTCTCCTTGATTTGAAATCCGAGAAAGAAGCTTTGACGCGCACCGGCCTCGCAACAATGATTCGCAAAGAAGATCGCGAGAACGAATTTCCTTTCTCCGGCTTTGCGCATCAATTGCTTGGACTGAAAGCGGGTGACTCAAAAACAATCAGCCACGACTTCCCGAAGGATCATACTGACGATACTCTGGCGGGTCAAAGCGCCGACATGGAAGTAACTATTAAAACCGTGCGCTCGATGACGTTGCCTGAGTTGAACGATGACTTTGCCAAAATGGTCGGTCAACAATACGAATCGCTGGATGCGCTCAAAGAAGCGTTGACGAAAGATATCGAAGCCCGCGAACGCGCGACATATGATGATGATTATTACGGTCAAATCGTTGATAAGATCAAAGAGGGCGCTACCATTAAATATGCGTCGCAGACTCTCAACCACGAAGCTGAACATGTCGTGGACGATTTGCGTCAGCGGCTGGCGCAGCAAGGCTTGGACCTGGAAACTTATTACAAGATGCGCAATACTGATGCGACAAAATTCTTTGAAGACGAAGCCAAGCCGGTTGCAAAGAAGCGCCTTGAACGATCTTTAATCCTCGATGAAATATCTCGTCAAGAAAAAATCGAAGTCGATAACGAATCCCTTGATCAAGAGTTCAATAACACGCTGGTCGATTTGCAAATGCAAGGAGTCAACATCAACAAAATTCGCGGCGGCAAGCAAGGACAACAACGCGTCGCCGAAGCTCTTGCAATGGAATCTGCCAATCGTCTGTTAACGCGGCGAACGCTGGAAAGATTGAAAGCCATTGCCACAGGCGAATATAAACCAGAGAAGAAGATTGAACAAGCGGTGACGGAGACCAAAGTTGAGTCAAAACCCGCGAAAAAGAAATCCGCTAAAGCGTCAGAGAAAAAAGAAGCGAAGCCTTCCACTAAAAGCGCAAGTAAGAGTTCCAAGTCTGGCGCATCCAAGAAGACAGCAGGTAAATCAACTGCAAAGAAATCAACTAGTAAAAAGTGAGGATGATATGAGTATTCCAAATATCCATGATGTCGTTCCAATGGTGGTAGAAACATCGGGCCGCGGCGAACGAGCGTATGACATTTACTCTTTGCTTCTCAAAGAGCGAATCATTTTTCTCGGCACGCCGATTGATGATCAGGTTGCGAATGTGATCGTGGCGCAGTTATTGTTCCTTAACCATGAGGATCCCGAAAAAGAAATTCAAATGTATGTCAACTCGCCCGGCGGACAAGTGTATGCGGGCTTTGCGATTTACGATACGATGAAGATGATCTCGAATCCAATCAGCACCGTGGCTGTGGGTGTCACCGCTTCTTTCGGGACCGTAATCTTGACGGCCGGCACCAAGGGCCGACGCTATGCTCTGCCCCATGCAACCATTCATATGCACCAGCCCTTAGGCGGAGCACAAGGACAAGCCACCGATATCGAAATTGCGGCGAGACAAATTTTGAAACAAAAAGCATTGCTGAATGCAATTCTTGCCAACGCGACGGGCCAGCCGCTTGAGGTCATTGAGCGCGATACGGATCGGGATTTTTATCTCGATGCCCAAGGCGCGGTTGAATATGGTTTAGTGGATCAGGTGCTCGAAGCACCTGAAAAACAAAAAGCAAAAGCATAATCTGCTTGAGATAATGCAACGAGCGGGTCTTTGCGGTAAATTATTTCCGTATAAAGACCCGCTCGTATTGCGTTTATAATTTAACAAATGTTACATCTATCTACTTTTTCAATTGTCGCTTGTGACATCAAACAGCAGACTTGGGGCATTGCTGTTGCATCCAAGTTTCCAGCGGTCGGCGCGGTGGTGCCGTGGGCACGCGCCAGCGCGGGCGCAGTTGCAACTCAATCATTTGCCAACACATCCTACGGTCCACGTGGACTCGAGATGATGGCAAGCGGAATATCAGCGGAAGAGACTTTATCGAAACTCCTTGCACACGATCACGAACGCGAGCAACGTCAAGTTGGTTTGGTGGATGCAAAAGGCGGCTCGGCAACGTTCACCGGAAAATCTTGCCCGAATTGGGCCGGCGGAGTTAACGGTCCGGGATATGCAATTCAAGGAAACATCTTGACTGGCGCGGAAGTTGTCAATCGTATGGAACATGCCTTCTTGGACGCAAAAGGCGAATTGCCGGAGCGGCTCTTCATCGCGCTCGAAGCGGGTCACCACGCTGGAGGCGATCGCCGCGGAAAACAATCAGCCGCGTTATATGTTGTCAAGCCGAAAGCCGGTTACGGCGGTCATAATGACCGTTGGATGGATTATCGCGTGGACGATCATCTCAATCCTATTGCGCGGCTTGGCGAACTATTGGAATTGCATCATTTGTATTTTGATAAGAGTCCAAAATCAGCACGCGTAAAGCTGGAAGGCAAAGTTGTCAAGGAAATGCAAAAGATCATGAAGGAACTTGGCTATTACACGCCGACCAACGGCGAATATGATGATGCGACTCGTCAGGCATTTGAAGCTTTCATCGGTAATGAAAATTTTGAAGAACGCGCCGACGCCAAGGCCGGTTGGATTGACGGTCCCGTGCTTGAATATTTGTTAAAGAAATTCAAATAGAAATGCTTGATAAACTTTCTCCTCCCGTCCGCGGACTCATTCTCGATATGGATGGCGTACTCTGGAAAGACGATATGCCAATCGGTGATTTACATGCCATCTTCGAGCGCATCCGATCGCGCGGACTCAAAGTCACGCTTGCTACAAACAACGCCACAAAGACCGTTGATGAATATCTCGAGAAATTACTCGGCTTCGGCGTAACGCTCGAGCCGTGGCAAATCGTCAATTCGTCAGAAGCCACAGCACATGCGCTTGCAAATAAATATCCACAAAAAGGTTCGATCTTCGTGGTCGGCGAAAATGGAATCATTTCGGCGCTGCACGAAAAAGGTTTTACACCGATCACCAATCCTGACGACAAGACGCATCCTATTGCAGTTGTATCCAGTTGGGACCGCACGCTGACTTTTAATAAACTGCGGCGCGCTACGCTTCATGTCCGCGCTGGTGCGCCTTTGTATGCGACGAATGCCGACAAATCATTCCCAACGCCGGAAGGTTTAATTCCCGGCGCGGGTTCGATTCTTGCCGCGCTCGAAACCGCGACCGATGTAAAAGCGATTGTGATCGGCAAGCCTTCCCCATTGATGCTTGAACTTGCCGCGGACCGCATGGACTTAAGTAAAGATGAAGTATTAGTTGTTGGCGATAGGCTTGAAACCGATATCGCAGGTGGACAAGCGCTGAAGGCACGAACTGCATTAGTTCTATCTGGTGTGAGCACGCTCAAGCAGGCAGAAGCATGGCAGCCAAATCCTGATTTGATCGTTGATAATTTAACTGAACTCATAAAATAATGTTCATCTATGATCTTGATTTGAATTCCCTAACCGCGCTCATGGCTTCATGGGGCGAACCTGCCTACCGCGCTAAACAAATTTGGCAAGGGCTCTATCAACATTTCTATAATTCGCCATCACAGTTTCCCAATATTCCCAAGCCTCTGCGCGAGAAAATGTCAATTGAATTGGATTTCATCGGCATCGAACCTGTGCGCGTTTACGATTCATCCGATAAGCACACGCGCAAGACACTTTTCAAATTGCATGATGGCCATTTCATCGAAGCGGTGCTGATGCATTACGATAAGCGCCGCACGCTTTGCATCTCCACGCAAGCTGGCTGCGCGATGGGATGTGTTTTTTGCGCGACGGGTCAAATGGGATTTAAGCATCATCTTTCTAGCGGCGAGATCGTTGCACAGGCAATGTATTACGCGCATATGTTGCATGAAGAGAATTTGAACGTAACGAATATTGTTTTAATGGGCATGGGCGAACCGTTTCATAATTACGACAACACCATGTCGGCGATTGATAGACTCAACGATTCAAATGGTTATAATTTCGGTGCGCGCCGCTTCACCATCTCGACTGTCGGCTTGGTTCCACAAATCAAAAGATTTGCCGACGAGAAGCGACAAGTCAATCTCGCCATCTCGCTTCACGCCGCGCAAGATGATTTGCGATTAAGCATGATGCCGGTCAACAAAAAATATAACATTGAGGAATTGCTGGCCGCTTGTCATTATTATGTGAATCAAACTGGAAGACGGATCACGTTTGAATGGGCATTGATCAATGGAGTCAACGATACGCCGGAAGAAGCGCGCAAACTCGCGGCGCGATTAAAAGGCTTATTGTGTCATGTCAATGCTATTCCCCTCAATCCAACTCAAGGATACAAAGGCCAAGCGACGACGCATGAGCGTGCAGAAAGATTCAAAGAATCGCTGGAGCAGGCTGGAATTCCGTGCACGATTCGAATGAGGCGCGGTATTGATATTCAAGCGGGCTGTGGTCAATTAGCATCTTCTTCTTAATTAATTATTTATTTTTAATTTTTTTATGTTATATTGGCTATACGTATTGTTTCTTCAACGGCAATACAAAACTAATCCCGCTTGCAAGAACAAAAGGTTTGAAGTATAAGAGTTTACCATGACCAACGAAACTTCCAACGAAAACAAAACACTCCCTTGGCTTGAACGCCCTATTCATCCGGCTTTGCCTGCAATCACAAATGAAGTCGCGATATTTGCCGCAATTATCTTGATGGCATTCGCAACGCGCTTCTATAACCTCGGCGCACGCGTGATGAGTCACGATGAAAGTTTGCACACCTATTTCTCGTGGCTCTTTTATAAAGGTGACGGCTATCAACACAACCCGATGATGCACGGGCCACTTCAATTCCATTTGATCGCCCTTTCATATTTCCTTTTCGGAGCCAGCGATTTTACCGCGCGCATCCCAGCCGCGCTTTTTGGCATTGCCACAATTTCGATGGCTTGGTTTTGGCGTCGCTATCTCGGGAAGACCGGCGGACTTATCGCAGGTTTCTTAATGGTCATCTCGCCATTGATGCTGTTCTACAGCAGATATGTCCGCGAAGATTCGTATGCAGTGTTTTCCGGCGTGCTGATGCTGTACGTCATCCTTCGTTATTTTGAAACTGGGGCACGGAAGTATCTCTATTTATTAGCGATTGCACTGGTAATTCATTTCATTGATAAAGAAACTTCCTTCATGTATTCGGCAATGCTTTTATTATTCCTTGCGGTTTATTTCATTGCCCGCGTCACACGCAATACCTGGCATGACGTTTCTTCGTATCGCGGTTTTATCATCGCTCTCGCAGCAGGACTCTTATTATTCGGCGTTGGCATAGGGATTGGAATCGCCGGACGCAACTTAGGGACTCTAGGTGCGACGGAAGTTGCTTCGCCTGCAGTTCCATCCGCGACCTCGCCGCTTCAGTCTACGGCTGGAGCGGCTTCTCCCGCTACATATTTACTGCTCGCCGGAATCCTTGCTTTGATTGCAGCAGGATATTTTCTGATCCGCGGCTATACATGGCAAGGTGTAAAGTCCGAGCGATCTTTCGATATGTTAATTATGGTCGGGACATTTGTATTGCCGATGCTTACTGCCTTCCCGATCTCATTTCTGCAAAATTGGCTGCACGTTACGATACCAACCACTGCGCCGGAAGTCGATGCCTTGACCCTGCACGATGTAATCACCATCGGAATTTTCCTGATCGTATTCTTTGCGATATCCATTGCCATTGGATTGTTCTGGAACAAAGATTGGTGGAAACTTGCGCTCACGTTCTGGGTTCCTTTTACGGTTTTTTATACATCCGTCTTCACGAACACCGATGGTTTCTTCACCGGTACCGTCGGCTCACTCGGCTACTGGATTGCACAACAAGCCGTTCAACGAGGCAGTCAGCCATGGTATTACTATATTCTGATTCAAATTCCAATTTATGAATTTCTGCCGTTCATCGGTTTCATCCTTGCGTTGATCATCGGCTTGCGTTATAGGCGAAGACAAATTACAGAGTCGGCATCTGCGGAAGAAAATTCATCAATCAGCACTGTTGAACCGCAGAAATCAGAGAACTTTACCAACATGTTCGTTTTGTTCGTCTGGTGGATTATCGTCAGTATCATCGCCTTTAGTTATGCAGGTGAGAAGATGCCGTGGCTGACGATTCATTTAGCGTGGCCGATGATTCTTTTCACAGGTTGGGGACTCGGTTATCTCATTGACACAACTGACTGGCCAGGTTTGTTGCAGCGCAAAGCTCCGCTCGTTCTAGCGCTTGCTTTCGTCTTTTTCACGAGCTTCGCGGCCAGCCTTGTATCTCTGCTTGGAGATACCCCGCCCTTCCAAGGCAAAGGCTTGGATCAATTACAAAACACAACGGCATTCCTGCTTCCAGCAATCGTGGCGATTGCAAGCTTGATTGGCTTGATCTATCTTCTGCGCGATTGGGATGGCAGACAAATCATACGCACATTCACTCTGGTCTTTTTCATTTTGCTCGCCGTCCTGACGATACGCACATCATTCCGTGCTGCTTATATTGATTATGATGATGCAACCGAATACCTCGTCTATGCTCACGCGGCAACCGGCGTGAAAGATATCATCAGCCAAGCCACGGAAATTTCTGAGCGTACCACCGGCGGCATGGGCATAAACATTGCTTATGATGCCAGCGCACCCGATACCGGGGTCTCGTGGCCGTTTGCTTGGTATTTGCGCGACTTCACGAATCAACATTCATTCGATCAGCCAACACGCTCTTTGCGCGATTCGGCCATCGTCATTGTAGACCAAAAGAATTTCGATAAAATTGAGGCCGCTTTGGGTCCGGATTATTATCGCTTCGATTACATCCGCATGTGGTGGCCCAATCAAGATTACTTCGATCTGGTTACGGATCGAGATGCATCGATTCCATTCACCTCTGATTATTCCTGCAATGGTTTGCTCGGATTCTTTAAACTTTTCAAATCAAAAGATTTCTCGCGCATTTGTACCGCGATCACCAATCCGCAAATCCGCGCGGGCATTATTGATATTTGGCTTAATCGCGATTACACCGAATACGCCGCGGCTACCAACAATCAGAACATGACTCTTGCTACCTGGCAGCCCTCAGCCTTGATGCGAATGTACATTCGCAAAGATGTGGCGGAACAAATTTGGAAATACGGCGTTGCTCCAATCCAACAAGCCGCGCAGGTTGACCCGTATCAAGGCAAGACCATTACACTGAACGCAAACGAGATCATCGACTCGACGAAACTATCCGTGCCGATGAATGCGCCGCGCGCACTGGCAGTCGCATCCGATGGAAGCATTTATGTTGCCGACTCGCGAAACAACCACATCCTGCACTTCGACCCAAGCGGAACTCTGATCAATCAATGGGGTACCTCCAGCGGCAACGATCCCAGTCATCCCAATCCGGCTGCGCCGCCATCCACCTTCAATGAGCCGTGGGGTGTGGCAGTTGGGCCTGATGGTTCGGTCTATGTAACCGACACATGGAATAATCGTATCGAAAAATTTTCAGCATCGGGTCAATTCATAAAAATATGGAACACGGTTTCTTCGCCGACCGATGTTTTCTATGGTCCGCGCGGAATCACAGTGGATGCAAAGGGCCATGTCTATATTGCGGATACAGGCAATAAGCGCATCGTCGTATTTGACTCGGATGGAAATTTCTTGGCCCAATTCGGTTCGGCCGGCCTCGACCCCGGTCAGTTCGATGAGCCGGTTGGCGTAACATTAGATGCAAATGGAAATGTTTACGTTACCGATACATGGAATCAACGCGTTCAAACATTTTCGCAATCGCCGGATGGATTGACGTTCACGCCCTTGAAGCAATGGGATGTTGCAGGATGGTACGGACAATCGCTTGATAATAAACCATTCATCGCGGTGGATAACAAGGGCCACGTATTCATCACTGATCCTGAAGGATTCCGCGTGATCGAATATACAACGGATGGACAACTGATCCAGACGTGGGGCGACAATGGGACTACAGCATCCACGTTTGGGCTGGCGGCTGGTATCGCGATCGACTCGCAGGGAAATATTTGGGTCAGCGATGCGGGCAACAATCGCATCATGAGATTTGTATTACCTTAATCACTATTTCGTCTAGCAGGCACCTGCTGGACGAAATACATTTATTCGCGGTGGTATAATGCCTTTGCTCTTATTTCAAGTAAAGGGATACACATGAAACTCCACGAGTATCAATCCAAACAAATATTTGCCAAGTATGGCATACCGATCCCAAAGGGACGGGTAGCGGCTACCGCAAGCGAGGCGAAAGCAATTGCCGAAGAGCTGGGTGGCCGCGTTGTTATTAAATCGCAGGTGTTGGTCGGCGGACGCGGAAAAGCGGGCGGCGTTAAACTTGCGAAAGATCCCGAAGAAGCAGAACAACTTGCAACTCAAATTCTAGCGATGGAGATCAAAGGCTTGCCGGTCCGCAAAGTTTTGGTGGACGAAGCCGCCGCGATTGACAAAGAGATTTATTTTTCGATCACGAATGATCGTGCCGCGCGCAAGCCTGTGATGATCGCCTCCGCCGCGGGCGGCATGGAGATCGAAGAAGTCGCAGCAAAGACGCCGGAAAAAATCATCAAGATTCATATTGATCCATTGCTTGGCTTACGCGATTATCAAGCGCGAGATTTAGCCGCTTCGATAGACTTGCCGCGCGATTACTGGAAAGACTTCGGGAAAATCGCGATGGGCTTATGGCGGGTTTACACAGAAACCGATGCTTCGCTGGCTGAGATCAATCCGCTTGTGATCACCAAAGACAAGCGCATGATGGCGCTCGACGGCAAAATGATCATTGATGACAATGCCATGTTCCGTCACACCGATTTAGCAGAGATGCGCGACCTTGACGAAGAAGCACCGGCCGAGGTCGAAGCACGCAAATATGGACTTTCTTATATCAAGCTCGATGGCAACATCGGATGCATGGTAAACGGCGCAGGCTTGGCAATGACCAGTATGGACATTGTTAAATTGTTCGGCGGCGAACCCGCTAACTTCCTCGATATCGGCGGCGGCGCAAGTGCGGATAAAGTTACAGCCGCGATGCGAATCATTTTATCCGATCCGAACGTGAAGGCAGTTCTATTAAATATCTTTGGCGGCATCACGCGTTGCGACGAAGTTGCACGCGGAATCTTGGCGGCAATGAAAGAAGTCAAACCAAAAGTGCCGATGGTGGTGCGCTTGGTCGGAACGAACGCCGAAGAAGGCCGCAAGTTATTGGCTGACGCGAAAATGATCACTGCGGAAACATTAGCCGACGCGGCCAAAAAAGCTGTCGCCGCGGCACAAGGGAAGTAAAGGATATGAGCATTTTAATTAACAAGAACACTCGCCTGCTGGTTCAAGGCATTACCGGAAATGAGGGATTATTCCATACGCGCCAAATGGTCGCATACGGAACGAATGTAGTCGCGGGTATGACGCCGGGCAAAGGCGGCGAATGGGTGGACGAAAAAATTCCTGTATTCGATTCAGTTAAGTTGGCCGTTGAAGCCACCGGCGCAAATTGCACTGTGATCTTCGTCCCCGCTCGCTTCGCTCCTGATGCAATGTATGAAGCCGCGGATGCAGGCATTCCCTTGATTGTTTGCATTACCGAAGGCGTTGCAATTCAAGACATGATGCGCGTCCGCAACTATCTGGACCAGAAAAAGGTTCGATTGCTCGGTCCAAATTGTCCGGGGTTATTAACGCCCGGCGAATGCAAAGTTGGTATCATCCCCGGAGATATTGCCTTCGCCGGAAACGTAGGTTGTGTCTCACGTTCCGGCACATTGACCTATGAAGTGTTGTACGCACTAAAATTGGCAGGCATGGGCGCATCCACTTGCGTCGGCATCGGCGGCGACCCGATCAACGGAACCAACTTCATTGATGTGCTGGAAATGTTCGAGCACGATCCGCAAACCGAAAAAGTTGTGATGATCGGCGAGATTGGCGGCACGGATGAAGATAAAGCCGCCGAATACATCGCATCGAAAATGACCAAGCCAGTGGTTTCGTTCATCGCCGGTCAGACTGCCCCTCCCGGCAAACGCATGGGACATGCCGGTGCGATTATCGAAGGTGGTGCTGGCACAGCCGCCGGAAAAGTAAAAGCGTTAGAAGCTGCGGGCGTCAAAGTCGCGAAACATCCGGAAGAGATTCCTTCGCTGTTTAAGTAAACATTCCCAATCAAAACCTATCAAGAAATTTATAGAGCCGCCTCATGAGGCGGCTCTACGTTATAATCACAACAACGCAAAATGAAATTTATTTATGAGCGTCAATATAATTGACCGCTTCGCCGACCGTGGTGATCTTTTGCGCGGCTTCGTCTGAGATCTCGGCGCCAAACTTGTCTTCAAAAGCCATGATCAATTCCACGAGATCGAGCGAGTCCGCTTCGAGGTCCTCGCGGAAGCGAGCTTCCATGGTCACCTTGCTCTCATCCGAACCAAGCAAATCCACAATGATCTTTTTAATTTCGCTGAATGTGTCAGCCATGAGATAATCCTCCGTAAGAATTCGTCTTTAGACCTGCCCATTGTAACATGACAGATCACTAAAATTCAAACACAGGAACACCGCATTATGCCAAAAGATACGGAAATCAAAGACCGAAAAGCCGAACACATTAAGATAAATTTAGAAAAAGATGTGCGTTCAGCATTGACCACTGGGCTTGAGAATTATCAATTCGTCCACGAGGCTTTGCCGGAACTCGATCTCGAACGCGTCGACACAAACCTGAGCTTGTTCGGCAAAAAATTGGCCGCGCCCATTCTGATTTCTTCGATGACCGGCGGCACAGATGAAGCTGAAACGATTAACATGCGTCTCGCCGAAGCCGCACAAACGGTGGGCGTTGCGATGGGAGTCGGGAGTCAGCGCGCCGCCATTGAACATCCTGAACAGGCAAAATCGTTTCAAGTGAGACGCATCGCACCGGATATTTTATTGTTTGCCAATCTCGGCGCGGTGCAATTGAATCACGGCTACGGCATTGACCAATGCCGCCAAGCCGTCGAAATGATTCAAGCCGATGCCTTGATCCTGCATTTGAATCCATTGCAGGAAGCCGTTCAAAAAGGCGGTGACACAAACTTCGCCGGTCTTGCAAAAAAAATCGAAGAAGTTTGTAAGAAAATAGAAGTGCCGGTGATTGCAAAAGAAGTTGGTTGGGGAATCTCGGAACGCACGGCAAAGTTATTAGCAGATTGCGGAGTCAGCGCGATTGATGTCGCCGGTGCAGGCGGCACAAGTTGGTCGCAAGTCGAAATGCACCGCGCGCCGGATGAATTCACACGTGAACTTGCCGCGACGTTTGTCGGCTGGGGCATCCCAACAGCCGAATCAATTTTAAATACCAAGAAAGCCGTACCTGATATGACGATCTTCGCCAGCGGCGGCATCAAAGACGGACTCGATATCGCCAAGTGCATTGCCTTGGGCGCAACCCTCGGTGGCATGGCGGGTAATTTCCTAAAAGCCGCGGCGGTTTCGACAGAGAAAGCTGTTGAGACAATGAAGTTGACCAAGAAGCAAATTGAAGTGACGATGTTTGCAGCGGGAGTGAGAACGCTGGAAGGTTTGAAGGTTGGGAAGTTGGTGAACAGATCATATAATCTCGATCGGGAAAATCATGTCTAGAATTTCCTATAAAGCAACTAGCCAAGAACAATTCATTTATTTTCTTCAAGAGGCAGCGAGCAAGAAATGGGATTACCTTGTTCTCTCAGGTCGGTCAGATTTTAACTATGATGTCTTCGATGGCATAAATAATTTTTATCAAATCGAAATGGATTCTTCCTTAGCTAAACAAATATCTGAATTTCCTCCAGAGATCGGAAAGCTAAAACACCTAAAAGGATTAACTATAGTTGGGCATTTTGACACAGTGACACTACCAAAAGAAATCGGCGAGCTACAAAGTCTTGAGATACTTGATCTTGAGACTAACTACCTTCAAGAATTGCCCGCTGAAATCGGTCAACTTAGGAATCTAAAAGAACTAAATCTGCGCGACAACAGGCTTTCCTCTTTGCCACCAGAAATTGGTTCACTTGTGGCACTTGAAAAACTTGATCTATGCTTTAATACCGAAATCAAAGAACTCCCTAAAGAATTCGGAAAACTCATCAACCTTCAAGAGCTTTTAATTAGCGATAATTATTTTGACGGGAGTTACTTGGATGAATTTCTATTCAATATTACAAATTTTAGCAAACTGAGATTACTAGAACTAGTAAATATTGGAATTAAATCATTACCCCGCGAAATTGCTCAGCTTGAGCAACTTGAAGATTTAGACTTACATTACAACCAACTTTCTGATTTACCAGTTGAGTTTGGACAGCTTACCTCGCTTAAGAATTTAGATATAAACGGAAATGACTTCTCAAAATTTCCTGACTCTATTTACGAGTTAAGTAATTTAGAATCAATATATGCAGGAGAGAATCATATTGGATTCATCGACTCGAGGATTTCCCAATTAAAGCAATTAAAGGTTTTATATGTGGGCAGAAAAGGTAAAGGTCTCTTCTTCGAGACAGAAGACTTTGACTCAACGAATCAAATCCGAGAACTTCCTGCAACAATAGATCTATTGACAAACCTTGAGGAGCTAGATCTCACAGGAAATCCAATTGAAATACCGCTCGAAATCCTTGAAAGAACTAACGATCCAAAGCGAATATTGACCTATTATTTTAAGATTCAAATGGAGCATGCACTCCAAGAATCAGATGCTAAGTTTAGGGAATTAGCTGAAAGCATCATTTTTAGGTTGAACGAGGCGAAGGTGCTTGTTATTGGTCAACCAGTTGTCGGCAAAACATCCATTGTTCAGCAAATCCTTTTTGGTACTTTTGATGAAAACCAAACCAAAACAGAAGGAATATCTATAAACCAATGGATAGTGACTAGCCAATCAGAATTCGAAAATCAAAAATCTGAAATCAAGTTGAATATCTGGGATTTCGGCGGTCAGGAAATCATGCACGCCACGCACCAGTTCTTTCTTACCAAGCGCAGTTTATATTTACTGGTTCTTGATTCTCGTTTAACTCAGGAAGAAAACCGCGTCGAGTATTGGCTCAAGATCATCCAATCCTTCGGCGGCGAGTCGCCTGTGCTGATCGTCGGCAACAAGACCGACCAGCATCCGCTCGATATTGACCGCACCGGCTTGCAGAAAAAATATCCGAACATCGTCGCCATTCTTGAAACGTCTGCCGCCACAGGCGCGGGCATCGAAGCGCTCAAAGCCGAGATCGCCAAACAGGTAGATACCCTGCCACACGTCCGTGACCTTTTGCCTGAAACGTGGTTCACGGTCAAATCGAAACTTGAAGGACTTGGCAAAGATAAAAACTTCATTACCCAGGATGAATATCTCAACTTGTGCGATATGAACGATGTCAAAGATGAAACCAGTAAACACACGCTCATTGGCTTCCTGCATGACCTTGGAGTGGTTTTGCATTTTCAAGATGACCCGCGTCTCGAAGCGCTCGGCATTCTCAACCCACAATGGGTCACCAATGGCGTCTATAAAATTCTCAATTGGAAACCACTCTTCGAGAACAAAGGCGTGTTGACTCTCACCATGCTCAACGATATTCTCAAACCGCCTGAATATCCGAGCGACAAACGCCTGTTCATCGTGGACATGATGAAGAAGTTCGAGTTGTGTTACGACATCAAACCCGACAAGATATTTCTGATCCCCGATTTACTGCCAAAGGATCAGCCTGAAGGCATTGAACTCAAAAACGTTCCTGCATTTGAATATCAATATCCCGTTTTGCCATCCAGCGTGATTACGCGCTTTATCGTCCGCTTGAACCAGCACATTGAAAACAATGTCGCTTGGCGAACTGGCGTGGTTCTCAAAATTGGAGATAACCAAGCAATTGTCATGGCGGATATTGAAGACAAAAAGATTTCAATCTACATTGATGGATTGGAACACACGCGTCGCGACGCCCTCTCAGCGATTCGGTATCAACTCGATGAAATTCACAATTCCATAAAAGGCTTGAATCCGCAAAAGCGAGTTCCGATCCCCGAAGCTCCAATTGCTGAGCCATTGGATTACGATTATCTACTTCAATTGGAACGCGAAGGCATTGATGAATTGCCCGTGAAAGATGGCAATCGTCTCGTCAAAGTAAATGTACGAAAACTATTGAGTGGCATCGAAAGCGAAATTAAACGCAAGGAAACGGCATCGAATATCACTAACGTTTATGTAGCTGGCGATGTTAAAGGAAGCAACATCGTTATCGGCAATGAAAATAACATAACGATTACGAAGAACATATTCAAACCAATTTATCGCGCCATCGAGAAATCAAAACGAGAAGAAACGGAAAAGGCTGATATCATTGCCGACGTCAATGATATCGAAAGTGAAATCTCAAAAGGCGAACAAGCTGATGAATCCTTTCTTGCTCGACGTCTTCATAATTTGAAAAAGTCCGCGCCCGATATTGCCGAAGTCGCATTATCCGCTCTTGCTGGTCCCGGTGCAGTTATCAGTACCATTGTCAAGAAAGTGGCAGAAAAGATAAAAGCCGAAGCAAAAGATAAATCATAAAATCAATTACAATCAACGCATGACTTCCTTCATCAAAGCCATTATCTTTGAC
>JBAUMB010000213.1:0-2076 GCA_049578465.1 Anaerolineales bacterium | reverse complement strand
CTATGGATTGAAAGTTGCCGCGGTTATTGCACTCTCAGCAATACTTTGCCGTCTTCCCAAAGCTCTTCCAGATTGTAATAATCGCGCTGATCAGGTGAAAAGAGATGGACGACCACATCTCCATAATCCACAACAACCCAGCCCTCGCGCGCTTCGCCTTGCTTTCTACCCTTCTTACGATGTGTTGTATGAACTGAATCCAAAGTGGCGTTCGCAAGCGCGTCCAGCATGCGATCACTGGTGCCGGTGCATAAAACAAAGTAATCAGTAAACGATGCGATTTTTTGTATATCGAGTAATAGAATGTCCTCGCCTTTTTTATCTTCGAGCGAATTGACAATCGTGTGTGCAAGTTCGAGTGCGTTCAGAATTCACCTCTTTGTTTTATTGTTGCCAGCGAGTAAGGACTCAACTTATATTTTTCCAATCGGAGCGGAAAGTCCGCTGCACTTTGCGGAAAATAATTTTGTATATACGGACCCGCTGGATTGCAGGTCGCTTTTGAAAAGATGCGCGCCATCTACGTGAACAACGCCAAGCAAACCGATTTTTGTTTTTTCCAGTTCGGCGCGGATGCGTTGAATTTCAAGCGCCGATAGATTTTGCTTCACGCGTCCAATCGTCAGATGCGGCGAGAAACTTTTTTCATCGGCCGCGTAACCTAAGCGCGCAGATGCAGATTCGATGCCGCGTTGAAGCGACTCTAGCGCGGCCGGAGCGTGGAGTCCAACCCAGATCACGCGCAGGCGCCGCGAGTTCGGGAAAGAACCGATAGATTTGATCTGCATCTCAAAGCATGGATGTTGTCCGGCTTCCGCCGTCAGCATTTGTTTGATCAAATTCAAATTGGAGGGTGAGACATCGCCCAAAAATTTTAATGTCAAATGAACATTTTGCGGCGGCACCCACCGAATGAGATCAGTGCCAAGCGCTTTGCGCAGGCTGGCTGTTGATTCCTGAATTGTATGCTGAAGTGATGATGGGATTTCCACCGCGATAAATGCGCGCAGAAGACTCATGCTGATTTATGAATCCTTCAAGGCGCGCTCAACCGCATTTTTCAAATCCGTGAAGCCCACGGGTTTGGTGAGATAAACGGAAGCGCCCGCGTCCAATGCCTCGCGCACATCCGAGGGTGTGCCTTTTGCCGAAACCACCACTACCGGAATTTTTGCCAAGTCTGTTTTACTCCGCATGTCATGCAAAATATCCAAGCCCGAAATATCGGGCATCATAATATCGAGGATGATCACATCCGGTTTTTCCTGAGTGATCATATTCATAGCCGGTAGGCTTGAATAAGATTTAAGCACATGGAATCCGCTGACGCGCATCATCTCCGCAAAAAGTTCGGCGGCATCCGGTTCGTCCTCGATGATCATTACAGTTTTCTGGTTGATTGCCATTATTGCATCCACATCAAAAATAGCATAAGATAACCGAAATAGCAAGAGGACAATGTAAGGATTTTTGATTTGTGGCAGTCTGTGAAATGTAATGAAATGGAGGAGCCGTGAACGAATTGGAAGCTTTTCGTAAGGAGAAAGATGATTTTTTCGGGCACGATCATCAAAGCCCATTGACCCGCGAACAGAAAAGAGAATTTAAAGGTCTGGATTATTTCCCTGAAAATCCCATTCTACGATTGGAAGTCAAAGCGGAAGAGCTTCCGAACAAAGAGCGCATCGAAATGCAGACTTCAACCGGCGATGTTCAAACTTATTTTCGCCACAGCCGATTCCATTTCCGCGTGGACGGACAAGATTCCGAGTTAACGATTTACGAGGGACCGAACGGATTCTTTTTGCCGTTTGTTGATTCGCTGGCTGGGAAGGAAACTTATCCAGCAGGCCGCTATCTCGAACCGGAATCTTTGCCCGGCGGAAATTTCCTGATTGATTTCAACATGGCATCCATATTGTGCTTATAACGACAATTGGTCTTGTCCGCTAACCCCGTTTGAGAATCGACTCAAAGTCCCGATTCGTGCCGGAGAGAAGTTGTTCCATAAAGAACATTAGAAAAAGAAGCGAGCCGATTTCGGCTCGCTTCTTTTTCTAATCTAATTCACCGCTG
>JBAUMB010000212.1:0-15816 GCA_049578465.1 Anaerolineales bacterium | reverse complement strand
GATGGACTTTCCTTTGAACACAGTGATGCCGATAGCTTGCTTGCTAATCAAACCACAGTTTTTGCAATACCTACGCTTAGCGTAGATGCCTATGATGCGAAAACAGGTCAATTAAAGTGGTCGACCCCGTTGGGTCAAGGGCATGTAACCATCATTTCTCAACTCGACGGAAGCGTAGTGAGAGTCTATTATGGCGATACGATTTATGAATTGGATTCAGAAACAGGCAACCTGCTTGCCACCATGCCCAAGAGGAATATTGTTTGGGTGTCTGGCAATATTGTTTTGAAAACTGTGGTTCCCGATCAATATCAATTGAGCGCTTATGATAGGCAAACCGGAGCACTACTGTGGAATCAAGGTCCATTGTTCTTCGTCGATGAACCTTATACTCCTCAGGTCTTAAGTAAAGATATTCTAATTGTTGCTGAGGGACAATCGTGGAGTGGCCTGGGGGGAATTTGTGCTATGAATTTGCAGACCGGCAAATACAATTGGTGCCGTCCGGAAGACTTTTTCTCAATGATGGCAATCAATGACCAGTCTCAACTAGGCTATGGGATGCGAAACGATTTAGTGCTCTTAACGGTAGATCTGCAGACTGGAAATATTGTAGGAGAAACCAGTTTTTTGTCCAGCAAGCCGTTCGACAAACAAGTTGGTTCAATATCTTCTGTTACCGTTAGCGACGGGGTTGTGGTCGTATCGTTTCATGATTCTTTTCAAACTTTTGGGCTGGAGTTTCTACCATGATTTGGATTTACTTTTGCAAGTCACTTTAAAGGCAAAGCTTCCGTTGTCCGCGATATGATAATGCTATAATCTATCGAAACTTCAAGGAGAAAAATGACTTCAAGAGTAATTGTAATTACAGGTGCGAGCAGTGGAATCGGCGCGTCACTTGCCAAACAGTCCGCGGCGCGCGGAGATAAAGTGGTCTTAGCCGCTAGGCGCGAAGCCGAATTGAAATCCGTCGCAAAGGAATGCGGCGCAGACGCAATGACCGCGGTCACGGACGTGACGCACCGCGTTGATGTGGAAATTCTGCGCGATGAAGCCATCAAGAGATTTGGTCACATCGATGTATGGGTCAATAATGCTGGACGCGGCATTGGGCGTCAGGTGATCGATCTCACCGATGATGATGTCGATCAAATGATCGCGGTCAATCTCAAGTCCGCGCTGTATGGAAGGCAAGCGGTTATTCCGCATTTCAAAGAACGCGGCGATGGACATCTGATCAACGTCTCCTCCGCGCTCGGACGAATTCCTTTCGCTAGTTTTCGTTCGATCTACAGCGCATCCAAAGCCGCGCTCAATAGCCTCACCGCAAATCTGCGCATGGATCTCCGTGCCGAATATCCGAACATTCACGTATCCGTGGTGATGCCGCCCGGAGTCGCTACCGACTTTGCCAAAAATGCGTTGCACGGAACACCCGGCGGCACGCGGCACTTGGATAATGCCCCGACGGCCGACGAAGTTGCCGTATCCATCCTTGACTTGATCGATCATCCCAAAGCGGAGATTTATACTAGCCCTGAGATGGCTGAAACAATCGCGCGCTACTATTCCGATGTCGGCGCGTTCGAGGAACAAATGGGAAAACGCTAAAAGAATTGGCTTTAAAGAACCAATAGACGCTTCTATATTTGAAGCGTCTTTCTTATCTGCCCTATGGAATAGAAACCAAATCACGGGGTCAGTGTTTATAAAACAGTAAAGAAGTTTAAATCTTTAAACTGGAGAAAACATGCCTGATAAAGGTTATCGTGTGTACGGATATCGCTGGGTGGTGCTGGCGGTTATCATGTTTATCAACCTCACTATTCAGATTCTTTGGATCTCGTACGCGCCTATCGTTACCCAGGCAGCGAAATTTTATGGTGTTTCTGATACGCAAATCGCCGCGCTGGCAGTAACTTCATGGTTGGTTGCCTATTTGGTTTTATCCATTCCCGCCTCGTGGGCAATTGATACGTATGGCATCTACATTACTGTTGGTTTAGGCGGGGTTCTGATGGCTGTCTTTGGCGTCTTACGCGGTTTTGCAGTGAATTACACGCAGGTCTTTTGGATGACGGCCGGGATAGCTTTGGCTCAACCGTTCCTGCTCAACTCATGGACAAAATTTGCAGCGCACTGGTTTGGAACGGAAGATCGCGCCACCATGGTCGGATTAGTCACACTCTCCAATCTCGTTGGCATCGCCATTGGCGAAGCCCTGCCCCCAATTCTTTTACAAGGCGGCATGCGCATCCAGACTCAACAATTGATTTTCGGAGTCGTCACCGCATTTTCAACCATCCTCTTTTTATTGTTGGCACGCGACAAACCACCCACGCCACCCTGCCCTCCCGGACAAGAGGAGCGGTCAGTCATGTTTGACGGGTTGAAACATGCACTCACTGTCAAGGATTTTTGGCTCTTGATAATTATTGCCTTCGTTGCGCTTGCCATCTTCAACGGCGTCTCATCCCTGATCGAAGACATTATCCTGCCGCGAGGCTTCACATCAACGGATGCTGGAACGCTGGGTGCATTGATCGTGGTCGGCAGTATTTTTGGTGCGGTAGTTCTATCTTACTTCTCAGATAAACAGCAGAAACGTCGGCGATATTTATTTATTGGAATCCTACTTGCCATTCCCGGTATGCTTGGTCTTGCCTATGCAACAAGCTACTGGCTGTTGATGATCTCAGGATTTTGGATGGGCTTTTTCTTGGTCGGCATCGGTCCGGTTGGGTTTCAATATGGAGCCGAGATTGCCCACCCAACGCCCGAAGGAACTTCCAACGGACTGATTCAACTATTCGGTCAGACCTCGATCGGCTTCTTCTATCTTATGGTGGCGATGAAAAGCTCCAACGGTTCATTCACATCATCCCTTCTGCTTGCAATTGTGCTTATGGTCTTCAGCCTGGTTCTCATCACACAAATGAAAGACCCGGTATTCGTGACAGACTAATCCTAAACTAAAAACTCGGATGCCACAAAGCATCCGAGTTTTTTCTATAAGGCAAATCTTTTCGTAGGCAATACAGGCGTCAAATCAAGTATTAGAGTTTCTATAATCTATGCTAAAATAGCTTCGATTAAACCGGAGCAAACATTGACTGACAAAAGTTATCATCTATACGGATACCGCTGGGTGGTGCTGGCGGTTTTTATGTTCATCAACCTTACGATTGAAATTTTGTGGATTTGCTACGCGCCGATCACCACACCTGCCGCGGGCTTCTACCATGTATCCGATTCACAGATTGGGTTCTTATCAGAAATCTGGTTCATCGCCTTCATCCCACTCTCGTTTCCCGTTTCTTGGGCGATTGACACCTTTGGTTTTTATCGTGCGGTCGGCGTGGGCGCGATCCTGATGGCGGTCTTCGGAATCCTACGCGGTTTTGCGGGAAGCTATTCCTTGGTCTTGTGGTGCACGATCGGTCTCGGACTTGCCCAGCCTTTCCTGCTCAACGCATGGACCAAAGTCCCCGCTCAATGGTTTGGATTGGAAGAACGCGCCACCGCAGTCGGATTGATCACGCTTTCGAATCTGCTTGGCACCGCAATCGGCGAAGCAGTGCCGCCGATTCTTCTTCAAGGCGGCATGTCCATTCAGAGCCAGCAATTGATCTTCGGCAGTATCACTGCGTTTTCGTCCCTGCTCTTTTTGATCCTGGCCCGCGAGAAACCCGCCACGCCTCCCTGCCCGCCCGGACACGAAGCTCGCGCATTGATGCTCGACGGTTTGAAACATGCGCTCGCCGTGAAGGATTTCTGGCCGCTCTTATTCGTGGCATTCGCTGGGCTGGGAATATTCAATGGCATTGAAACCTGGGTGGAAGATATTATCCGACCACGAGGCTTTACTCCAACTGATGCTGGCACGTTCGGCGCGTTGATGGTGATCGGCGGGATCATCGGTGCGGTGGTTCTGCCGTCTTTCTCGGATAAACAGCAAAAGCGAATCCGTTACTTGCTGATCGGATTCCTGCTTGCCATCCCCGGCTTGATCGGCATCACATACGCCACGAACTTTTGGTTGTTGATACTTTCCGGATTTTGGTCCGGCTTCTTTCTCATCGGTACAGGCCCCATTGTTTTTCAATACGCAGCCGAGATTACCATCCCCACGCCCGAAGGAACTTCAAACGGGATGATTCAACTCATTGGCCAAGTCTCCGTGATATACGTTTACATCATGGTGGCATTGAAAAGTTCAAACGGCGCATTTACTTCATCGCTGTGGCTCGGAGTGGGGATGGTTATTATCAGTCTTATTCTCATCATGCGAATGAAGGATCCGGTATTCGTTACAGACTAACCCTAAACTAAAAACTCGGATGCCGCAAAGCTTCCGAGTTTTTTATCTTGCACGGAACAAATCCTCCGGCAAACTCGTCTATGGTTTTGGTTAATACGATATACTTTTCAACAAGGAGATTTCAATGAAACCATTTAGTAGCATCCGCATTCTCTGGAAACCATTCTTTGCAAGCCTCGCAATATTCATTGCCATCGTCGCATGCAGCGGATCAAATTCTGCGATACCGACAACCTCGCCTAATGAAGTTGCTACGGTTGTTGCCGCGACTATGGAAGCAATACAGCTGCAAGCCACGCCGACCGCCAGCGCGATACCACCGACTCCTATTCCTTCGCCGACCATTTCGCTCCTGCCTCCGACCTCGATCCTGCCTGCCGCAATCCGCATCAATTTCCTCGCTGACGCGACTGCCGGAGTCGTAACTGGAACCATCCAGCCCGGCCAGAATTTATATTACGTTCTTAACGCCGCGCAAGAACAGCCTATGATCGCCATGGTTGATTCGTTCAATCATGATGTTACGATGACGATCAAAACCGCGGGAGGCACTTCCCTACTTAGCAATGGACAAAATCTCAATATGTTATTGCCCATTACTGAAGATTATTATTTTACAATTCAGGGCGGCGCATCCGCCGAAAACTTTACACTGACTATAGAAACTCCCGCTCGAATCAGTTTTGATGTCGGCAAGAACAACGCTGTCCGATCAGGCGTCACCGCTGGAGGTTACGTTGTCTCTTATGTGATCTTTGCGCAACAGGGTCAAAACATGGAAGTTGACTTGAATGGCGTTGGCAAAGATGCCGCGTTAACGGTTTACGGATTCAGCGACGGACAGCCATACATACGGTCAGTGACCGGCGCAACAACCTTCAGTATGAAACTTCCGATTTCTCAGGATTACATCATTGATATCGTGCCGCAAATTCCGGGTAAAGAAGTGAACTACACTTTGGTAGTAACCGTAAAATAACTTGACAACACAACGCAAATCATCCCGCCTCAAAGCGCGGGGTGATTTGTTTATGGTCCAGCATTAAGAACAATTATGGTTTAATAATCAGAGCCATTATAATATTCACTATGAATCATCTTATAAATTCGACATCACCCTACTTGCTTCAACACGCAAATAATCCGGTTGATTGGTATCCTTGGGGCGAAGAAGCGTTAACTAAAGCACGCACTGAGAATAAGCCAATTTTTCTTAGCATCGGTTATGCGGCTTGCCACTGGTGTCACGTAATGGCGCACGAATCTTTTGAGGACCCAGCTGTCGCCGCAAGTATGAACGAATATTTTATTTGCATCAAAGTGGACCGCGAAGAACGTCCCGACCTTGACAGCATTTATATGCAAGCCACGCAGGCAATGACCGGTTCAGGTGGCTGGCCCATGTCGGTTTTTCTCACACCTGACCTCCATCCGTTTTATGCGGGAACCTATTTCCCACCTACAGCGCGTTATAACATGCCGTCATTCCGCGATATATTATCAGGCCTTGCAAATGCGTGGGAAAAAGACCGCGGGGAAATTGATCGCGTCGGCAATCAACTTGTTCAACATCTCCAGCAAGCTTCATCAATCGAAAACAAAAGCGTCGATCTTTCACAGGAAAGCTTAAATCAAATCACTACTGCAATTCTGGATAATTATGACTGGGGCTACGGCGGCTGGGGCGCGGCGCCCAAGTTTCCTCAACCCATGACCATTGAATATTTATTTCGCCGATCTTTATCCGAGCCAACGCGCCGAGAAAAAAATTTAAACACAGCACTCCATGCACTGAAAGCTATGGCGCGCGGCGGGATGTATGATGTGGTCGGTGGAGGCTTTGCCCGCTATTCCACCGATAACTTTTGGCGCGTGCCTCATTTCGAGAAGATGCTTTACGATAACGCTCAGCTCGCGCTTGCTTATCTTCACGCCTGGCAAATCACGCGCGAGCCTTTCTTCAAACGCATTGTCGTCGAAACATTGGATTTCGTCGCTCGTGAGATGACTCATCCCGATGGCGGATTCTATTCATCGTTGGACGCAGATTCGGAGGGCCTAGAAGGCAAGTTTTATTTATGGACAAAATCAGAAATTCAAGAGGCAATTGCAAACGATTCGGATTTTGAATTTTTCAGCGCGGCCTATGGGATTACAGAGAAAGGAAATTGGGAAGGAAAAAATGTTTTACAACGCAGACTTGATAACGACTCGCTTGCCGCTCGCTTCAACATGGACGAGGAAGCGGTTGCCGCTAAATTAACTGATTGCCATTCCAAACTTCTCGCCGCGCGCGCTCAACGCGTCCGCCCAAATACAGACGATAAGATATTGACCGCATGGAATGGCTTGATGCTTCATACATTTGCTGAAGCCGCGCGTGTAATTGATGATGAGAAAAAATCATCTGAATATCTTATAATGGCTACCCGCAGTGCAAATTCTTTATTGAATAATTTATATGTGAATGGCAAATTACATCGTTCATGGCGAGACGGAAAAACTACCGATGAAGTTTTTCTCGAAGATTACGCATCGCTGATCATCGGCTTGATCGAACTATATCAAACAGACTTTGATAATCATTGGTTTACTGCAGCGGTTGAATTAGCGGACAATATGCTTCTTCGCTTTGGAGATTCGAATGGTGGATTTTTTGACACGCCCAATAACAGTGAGTCTTTGTTAATCCGACCGAAAGACCTGCAAGATAATGCAACCCCCTCCGGCAATGCGCTGGCCTGTGAAGCGTTATTGAAGTTAGCGGCATTCACGGATAAAGGTGAATATCGCGACGCGGCCGAGAAAACACTTTGCTTGATAACCGATATGGCACTGCGCTATCCGATGGGTTTTGCACGCTGGCTATCAGCCGCGGACTTTGCTTTAGATAACGGCAAGCAGATTGCGGTCGTGTTTGACGCGAAGAATGAAGATGCAGAGGAAATGATTCGATTCGTTCAAACGGAATATCGACCGAATGCAATTGTCGCCGCGTCCGCTTATCCTCCACCAAACAATGCACCGACCTTGTTATTGGATCATCCGTTGAAAGAAAATAAACCGACGGTTTATGTTTGTGAACACTTTGTTTGCAAGCAACCCGTGAATTCGATTCAAGAACTGAAAATATTACTCTGAGATTTTAGTCTGCTCATTTTGCGCTAAGCCTTTACGTGTAATATAATGTTCGCGCAAAATTCAATCCACATGAACAAGGAGAGTAATGAACAGAAAGCATCGAATCATTTCAACGATGATGATCTTCTTTATCGCGGCGGGATGCGCGGTTTCGCAATCCCCATCAAACAATGCTGCCAGTAACTTACAAGGCATTCATAAAATCCAACATATTGTGATTATTATGCAGGAGAATCGTTCATTCGATTCTTACTTCGGCACGTATCCCGGCGCAGACGGAATCCCAATGAAGAATGGCGTTCCAACCGTCTGCGTACCGGATCCAAAGACTAAACAATGTGTCAAGCCCTATCATGACCCAGATGTTGTCAACACAGGAGGCGGTCATGGATGGGGCGCTGCCCTTACTGACCTCGATGGCGGGAAGATGGATGGGTTTATTGAAGTTCAAAGAGACGCAGTTCAAACCTATTGCCAACACAACGATGACCCGAACTGTGCACAAGGAATGATCGGAAGTATGCCCGATGTGATGGGTTATCATGATGCGCGCGAGATTCCAAATTACTGGACCTACGCGCAGAACTTCGTGCTTCAGGATCATATGTTTGAGCCCACCGATTCGTGGAGTCTTCCATCGCATCTTTTTATGGTTTCAGAATGGTCTGCAAAATGTGCCAGTCATGATCCGATGAGTTGCACCAGCGAGATTGATAAACCTGACGACATCGTCTATGGCGTGAAACCATACGTAGCACCTGTTTATGCCTGGACGGATCTAACCTATCTGATGTATAAGAACAATGTTTCCTGGTCTTACTATGTAGCTCCCGGAACCCAGCCCGATTGCGATGAAGAGACTGGCCCGATAGCCTGCGCTCCCAAGGTCCAAAAAGCGACAACACCGGAAATCTGGAATCCGCTTCCGTTTTTCGATACGGTTAAAGATGATAAGCAGTTGAGCAATATTCAGAACCTCGATAAATTCTACACCGCCGCTCAAACCGGCACCCTTGCGAATGTGGTCTGGGTTATTCCCAACGATCGAACCAGCGAACATCCACCATCATCCGTTACGGTTGGGCAAACGTATGTCACCGGTGTGATCAACGCCCTTATGCAAAGCCCGGATTGGTCAAGCACCGCGATATTTTTAGCCTGGGATGATTGGGGCGGCTTCTACGATCATGTGGTTCCGCCGGTCGTGGATCAAAACGGATATGGCTTTCGCGTGCCTGGGCTCGTCATCAGTCCTTACGCCAAGAAAGGTTATATTGATCACCAGACTCTCAGCTTCGATGCATATGTCAAATTTATCGAAGACGACTTTATGAGTAGCCAGCGCATCGACCCTAAAACGGATGGGCGCCCCGATCCTCGTCCTACGGTGCGTGAAAACGTCTCGATCCTCGGAGACTTGACTCAGGATTTCGATTTCAATCAAGCACCGCGCCCAGCCATGATATTGAATCCAAGACCCGGTCCGGGTTTAATCCAACAAATCAAGAACTTCTTTAAGCATATTCTGCAATTCATTCACGTTATTCCAAGTTAGAACGGCTTACTCCATAGCGTGAATTTATACTCTGCTGTAACCACAAAAAGAACTAGGCGATTCGCTTTAATGAACACAAAACATCAAACCACATTTTTTTGTTTCCTGGTGATTTGCTTATTGATTTCAGGTTGCAGTACATTTGTGCAGGCTGCTCCAACGGCAACAAGCGTCCCATCTACGCCAACTCCGGTTCCGCCGACGCCCCCAACATATTCTGAGATAATCAGTACATATCCTCCGGGCGTTAAGTTTAGTTGTACAGATGCGGAAGTTTCATATATATCCTCTGATGGAATATGGGTGTTTGCAAGTGGAATAATATGTAGTTCCGACAAGTCTAAAATTAGAATTGCCCCTGGAGGCACATATCCCATAAGTGAAACGAAAACGGCTTACTGGAAATCATATGGAGTGAAGATTACGGTTATGGAAACCGTAACAATTAACAAGAAGATCTACCAACCTGGATCATTATTAACTGTTGATAAAAACCTCAACTGGATTCAAGTATCAAGTTGGAAATAACGACGTTTCTAATGGTTGCCGACAAGCCAAAAATAAAGTAAACAATCGAGTCCAAAACGGACTCGATTGTTTTAAGCAAACCGCATTTTCCAAGGTTAGGAATCGCGGCCCCAGATCAAGCCTTCGACAATACGAATCAGGCGATTGAACGCAGAACGAATGCGCGCCCAAACACGATAACGTTCAGGATGAACTTTATGTTCAAGAGGCAAAGGTCCTGTCCATTCAGCAACAAGCGCTCCCCACGTCAGTCCGGCGCCGAAACCAACCAGGACAATCTTATCGCCGGGCTTCACCAATCCTTTTTCAATTGCTTCAACCGTTGCAATCGGAATGGATGCAGTGGAGGTGTTGCCATAACGATCTACGTTGATAATAAATTTATCCAACGGCATTTTTAAATACTTGGCAGCGGTTTCAATGATTCGATAATTGGCTTGATGAGGGATAATCCATTGAACATCGTTCGTCGTCAAGCCAGCCAAATCCAACGCCTCTTTCGCGGCCTGGCCCATAACACGCGTCGCAAATCGGAAGACTTTATTGCCGTCCATTTGAATGTAATGTCTTCCGGCGCGCACGGTTTCTTCCGTTGCCGGATAGTGACTTCCACCGGCAGGCAATGAAAGCGAATCCCCGCCCGAACCATCCGAGTGCATCACTGCGGATAAAACTCCGCCCGGCTGATCACTGGCTTGCAAAAGAAATGCTCCGGCACCATCACCAAAAAGGATGCAGGTATTTCGATCTTTCCAATCGACAAAACGCGAAAGCGTTTCAGAGCCGATCACCAATGCCGTTTTGATCGAGCCGGAACGAATCGCTTGCGCGGCCATGTTCACTCCATAAATGAATCCACTACAAGCCGCAAGGAGATCGAACGCTCCTGCCCTGGACGCGCCCAGTTGATCCTGAATCAAACAGGCGGTCGCTGGAAAGATATATTCAGGTGAAGAAGTCGAGCAGATGATCAAATCAATATCGGTCGGTCGAACGTTAGCCACTTCAAGCGCTTTGACCGAAGCCTCGACGCCAAGCGTGGACGGAAATTGATTTGCGCCTGCAATATGTCGTTCCCGAATCCCGGTGTGATCGCGAATCCATTCATCGTTGGTCTCGATCATTTTAGATAGATCGTCATTGGTCAACACAGTTTCGGGAACGGACATTCCCCACCCTGTGATATGTGCGTATGGCATAAGGATACCCTTTCAAAGAGCCGATTTCAATGTAAATACTATGAGTAAATCAAATCAAGACTCGAAGCGGCTCATAATCAGAGTTGCATTATGGCCGCCGAAACCAAACGAATTGGACATCACGTGTTTTGTCTTAGCCGGACGCGCGGTGTTCGGAACATAATCCAAATCACAATCCGGATCAGGTGTTTCGTAATTGATCGTGGGAGGCAAAATATTTTCCTGTAAAACCTTGGCGCAAATAACCGCCTCCACCGAACCAGACGCACCCAGCAAATGACCCGTCATGGATTTAGTAGATGAAACCGGAACCTTATAAGCGTGCTGACCAAAGACTGTTTTGATGGCCGCGGTTTCGCTTTTATCGTTCAGCACAGTCGAAGTGCCGTGCGCATTGATGTAATCAATGTCGGTAATATCAAGGTTCGCATCTTCGAGAGCGCGCTTCATCGAGATCGCCGCACCTGCCCCGTTCTCAGCGGGCGCGGAAATATGATATGCATCATCAGAAGTTCCATATCCCTTTAATTCACATAATATCTTCGCATCGCGATTCTGTGCATGTTCAAGAGATTCAAGCACAACCATTCCTGCGCCCTCACCCATCAGAAAGCCATCCCGATTCTTATCGAAAGGACGCGAGGCTTTTTCCGGCGCGTCGTTGCGCGTGGAAAGAGCCGTCATCACATTCAACCCCGCAAAAGTCAACGCAACAATCGCCGCCTCAGAACTGCCCGCAAACATTACATCAGCCGCGCCGCGCCGAATCATTTCTGACGCCTCACCCACAACATTGGTCCCGGTTGCGCAAGCGGATGTAATCGCCATATTCGGTCCGCGCGCGCCCGTGCGAATCGCAAGCAGGCCCGCCGCGCTATCTGCGATCATCATCGGGACAAGGAAAGGACTCACACGTTCGGGGCCGCGTTCGTGCAAAGTATCGAAATTCTCCATTAAGGTGATGATGCCGCCGATGCCTGTGCCGATCAAAATTCCGACACGGTCGCGATTCGAATCGTCAATCACCAAACCGGACTCAGTTTGTGCTTCCTGTGCGGCGGCAATCGCAAGTTGTGCATAGCGATCAAACTTGCGTGCATCGCGCACACCCAATAAAGCGACAGGGTCAAAGCCTTTCACTTCGGCGGCGAATTTCGTTTTATGCTTGCTGGCATCAAAATGCGTGATCGGACCCGCGCCGGATTCTCCAGCCAATAATGCAGACCAGGTATCTGGGACATTATTTCCTACCGGACTTACACATCCCAAACCTGTTACAACAACTCGTCTCGTCATAACACTCTCCTAAAAAAATAGGACAAGTGAATCTTGTCCTATCAACTTATATCAAGAATAACACTCAAAAGGATAAAGCGATACGGCTCTAAAAGGTCTTCAATATATTCCAAGCTTGCTGGATATGCATGCGATCATGGTCTGCCATAAAGCCAATGACTTCCTGGAAATGCGTCGGACCAAAAATTGCATGCCGCGCTTTTTGTTTCCAAACCGCATCCTCCAACCCTTTCAACCTCGCCAGCATTTCCAGCCGCGCAGATGTAAATTCTTGCAACGCCATCCGACCATCTTCTTTCAAATAATTCCGCTCCTTTGCCCACACCGTGCTATCCGGCCGCGGAATAAACGGCTCACTCTCCTCGAGCAAAGTGTTGACCTGCATTCGATGAATCTCGCGTTCCGTGTCCCGTAAATGACAGATGACTTCTACCAAAGCCCATTCATCAGCGGTAGGTTTATGCGGCCAATTCAAATCAGAAACTGACGCGACCAGACTCTGCAAAACGGCTGGAGTCGCTGACATCACCGAGAGGATTGCAGATGGAGTTTGAATGGATGGCTCAAGGGATTCAAGATCGATTGACTCCAGCCATAAGCGCAGATCAGATAATTTGCCATTGCCGCCCGCTTCAAGTCCAGACCCTGAGGCGGGATCATCATTAACATGATATGTTTTCAACCCCAAACTTTGCGCGGGTTTAAGATCGCGATCCGCGTCATTGCCTACCATCAACGCCGGTTCGTTGGGCCATCCGAGGCGACCCAGCACTTCGGCAAAATATGCAGGGTGCGATTTCGTAAAATGAAATGTTTCAAACGATGAAACCAATTCAAAGCGTTCGGGTTCGAGTCCTGCCCAACGAATGCGATGATAAACAGCTTTGCGCGGGAAAAGCGGATCGGTCGCAATCGCGATTCGATAACCTTTCGCAAATGCCCAATCAATCAATTCGACCGCGCCTTCGCGTTTTTTTGTAACAACACCGATAGACGGAAATACCTCATCGTAGAATTGTTCGATGGCATGACTGACTTGCTCTTTCGGAACGCCTAACTTGGGATAGAAATAACTCTCAAAGACTTCTTGCAATGTATGCGAAGAATCTTCACTCGCGAGCATTAATTCCGTACCTTTCATCAATGCAGGCAACATCTTTTCAGGTTGGACATAATTTGCAAGATGCTTCGAGAGAGCTTGAAAATAAGCAGGGATAAATGCACCCATATTGGTTTCAAGCAAGGTGTCATCGAGGTCAAGAAGAAGCGTGAGTGTCATATTGAGTTTTTCTTTAAAGGTGAAAGATTGAGAAGTGCTGAGAAATATTATTTAGATTTTATTTCAAACACCGGCGGGAGCGGATGACATTCCCCACAACCAATGTGCGGTTCGTTTACATTTTTATGAGTCTTCTCACAATACGCGGTGATTTGAACGCGTCGTTGAAATCCAGCGGTCAGCGGTCGGTTTGCAATTGCATGCAATTGCAAAAACTCACATGCATTGGCTTGCAAAATTCCCGGCACCGGGCAAGTACGGCACAGATCGACAGACCACGTTTGATTCGAAGCCTTAAGAAGATTGCACTCTTCAATATTGCGGCCTCGATAATAATCTCCGTAAAAATATTTACATTCTTTACCAGCAGGGGTTTTCATAAGATAAAGACGGCTATCCTTGGGCGTAATTACTTTAGTTATCCGTCCTGAGTAGTTTAGGAATAATAGATATTAAACCCGAGTCACATATTCACCGGTGCGTGTGTCCACACGGATCGTGTCGCCCAGTTTTACAAATTGCGGGCACTGAACTTCGAGTCCGGTCTCGGTCTTGACCTTTTTCGTTACGCCGGTTGCCGTATCTCCGCGCACGGCAACATCCGCTTCGACAACTTTCAGATCCACCGAGGTGGGCAATTCAATATCCAAAGGCTCGCCTTTATAGAAGGTCAGTTTAACTTCCATGCCTTCTTTGAGATACAAAGCGTCGTCTCCTAAAACGTCGCCTCGAATGGCAGGCTGTTCAAAAGTTTCACTATCCATGAAATGATAAAATTCGCCATCGCCGTATAAATAAGAGACATTGTGGAAGTCAAGCCGCACATCCACAACACGGTCGCCGGATTGAAAAGTTTTTTCAATGTTGGAACCGGTCAGCATGTTGCGCGCCTTAATGCGAATAGACGCATTGCCTCGTCCGGATTTGTTATGGCTGTATTCCAGCACTTTAAAGAGTGCATCATCCAGTTCAAAAGTCACCCCTTTACGAAGATCATTTACATCAATCATACATCTTTCCTTAAGTGTTTTGGTTTTGTTGCTTTAGCAAAATTTTTGATGGAGCGAAAAGTTGCAAGCCGGCGGGATTATACTACAACTTTTCTAATGACCTTTTTCCGCGTCAGGATCCCCACGTAATAACTTTACCGCGTGCTCCAGAGCAGGAATTACAACTTGGAAATTTTCAACCGCCGCTTTCGGACTGCCTGGCAAATTGATGATCAACACTTTGCCGCGAATCCCAGCCACTGCGCGTGACAACATCGCATGTGGAGATTTAGCGGCGCTTGCCGCTCGCATCGCTTCCGCAAGTCCCGGCGCGTCACGCTCGATTATCGCGCGCGTCGCTTCCGGCGTGACATCACGCGGAGCAAATCCGGTTCCGCCTGTTGTCAAAATGACATCCACATCATCACGGTCAGACCAACTCCGCAGAAATTCACGCAAAGTGTTAAAGTCGTCGGGTAACACGCTTTGGTGGATCACTTCCCAACTTTGATGCCTTACCATTTCGATCAGCGCGGGCCCCGATTCGTCGGGACGTTCGCCGCGCGCTGAACGATCAGAAACAGTAAGAACAGCAAAACGTAGACTCATCCGAATTCTTTCCCGTAAAGCAAATCGCGATCCATCGCTTCCCAGCCGATCTGTTCATAAAACTTCATCGCCTCAACGTTATCGCGCAGGACCACTAAATAACATTTCAAACATCCCTTCGCGCGTAAGCGGGCTTCGACTTCGCTCATTAAACGGGAACCGATTCCTTGTCCGCGAACGGAAGCGGCAACCGCCATATGATAGATCATGCCGCGCCGTCCATCGAATCCGCCGATTACGGTACCGACAATTTCATTATCGGATTCTGCAATGAGAAACAAATCCGGGTCGCGTTGAATCTTTTTTTGAATTTCGGCGGCCGCGTCCGATGCGCCGATGTGCATACCTTTCTCAATACTTTCCCAAAACTGCATCACCGCATCATAGTCGGTCGGAAAATGAAATTCCCGGAGAGCAACGCGCGCAGACTTCACAATAAATTATTATTACCTTTCAACATTTGAATCAGATCATCGGGCATAAAGGGTTTGAGGAGAAACCCATCGGCGCCGAATTTCAAACATTCATCTTTAAGGTTTGATCCCGAAGTCATGATAATGCGCGCATCACACGCATCGGTTGGCTGGCGAAGCGATTTCAATATTTCCAATCCATTTTGCTTCGAAAGATGCACATCCAGCAGCAAAACATCGGGGCAATTATTTCTCGCCGCATTGACAACGTCGTCATCCGCATCGAGTGCGATCACATCGAAGCCTTCCATCTTTAATAAAGTTTTTAACAGATTGATCATCGTGAGATCATCTTCTGCTAACATGACTTTTAATTTTGCCATTTGCCTTTACCTTTTTCGGTAGCTTCTTTGTTTCTTTCTTTACAGAATGATTTTTTCGATGAACCGAATTCGATGCCGGTTCTAACGCGGCGTTCAGAAC
>JBAUMB010000211.1:0-2480 GCA_049578465.1 Anaerolineales bacterium | reverse complement strand
CAGCGGCGATGCTCATGGCTGGAATTTTCTTTTTGGAGGAAGCAATAATATCTGGGATGATAATGGTCACGGAACACATGTGAGCGGAATCCTTGGCGCTGAGACTGAAAACGGAATAGGGATAGCTGGCGTTGTTCCGAAATGCCGATTGATGGTACTTAAAGCCTTCCAAAGCAACGGCACAGGTAATGATGTAGATATCTCGAATGCGATACTTTATGCGATAGAACATGGGGCATCCTTAATTAATATGAGCTTTGGAACTTATGCCCATCCAACTGCTATGAAACAGGCTTTAGAGGTTGCCTATAGCTCGGCCCTCCTCGTAGCAGCAGCTGGTAATGACGGACTTCCTATCGAAGGAGTAAATGCTGCGCCCTTTTTCCCTGCGGCATTGAACTATGTTATTGGAGTGCAAGCACTCGATCGATCTGGTAACCTTGCAACATTCTCAAATTACGACCCTAGTGGACCGTTCGCGTCGAACAATATTGAACAACTCAACTACGAGGTTGCAGCGCCTGGAGTAAACATTTTCAGCATACTTCCTATCAATCAGTACGGATACATGACAGGGACTTCTATGGCAACCCCAATCATCACAGGAATTGCTTGTTTACTCAAGAACCTTCATCCAGATTGGAGCAACGACCAAACATTTGTCCAACTTGTTAATGGATGCAATCCGCCGTTAAACGCTTATACGGCGTTGAGCATAACATTTCCACCAAGACTGAACCTTACCTCATATTCGATAATTGATACGCTTGATGGAAACAGAAATGGATTGCCCGATGCAGGCGAGACAATCCAAATGCCTTTTACTGTTCAAAACTTAGGCTCGCAAGCCGACAGCATATATGTATCTTTGAAGTTGGATCCCCTTGAAAATCAAAGTTTGATCAAAATGCAGGATAGTGTGGAATTTTTTGGGTCTTTAGCGCCTCGGGCTTCACGAAGCAATACAACTCATCCTTTCGTTTTTAAGATTGATCCGAGCGTACAAAACGAGCGCTCAGTGCATCTTGACTATAGCATCACTTGTAAAGAACAGGCAGGCCAAGTAACGGGGAGTTTCTACATTACTGTAGTTCATGGAACTGATTTGAACGGCCTGATTACTTCAGACTTCACGTTGACTTCCGACAAGTACTATGTGGTTACTGGAAATGTGCTTGTGACCAACAATGCAACTTTAACTATCATGCCCGGCACGACAATAAGACTCCAATCAGGAGCTACCATCGAGGCAAGTGGAGGGAAAATCATGGCTGTTGGAACTTACGCACAGAAAATCACATTTACGGCGTCCGATCCACCTAAGTATTGGGGATTTATTAGTGTTGCATCAACGAACAGCCAATTCAAATATTGCATTTTCGAATATGGAAGCGGATTGAACACTGATAATACTTTTATTCATAGCACTATCAACGAGTTATTTGACCATTGCGAGATGAGATATTGCCAATTTGGAGGGCCATTGAATAACAATTCATACGGTTTAAATCTTCAATATTGTTTTATTCATGACAATAGCAGCGACGGCGGTTTGATTGAAGATACCCCACAGCAAATATTCACGCACAACACCATCGTCGATAATGTATTTCCTTATTCTTCCCCGACTGTCGGGTATCTTGATTTGAGCAATGCTGGGTTTCCAAATTCTACTCACGGCTATAATAATGTCTTTGATAATATAACTCCGTATCAGGCAGTTGCTTCTGCCGGATCAGGACTTTTCCAGGCACCTTTGAACTACTGGGGAACTTCCGATTCGGCAACAGTGCACAATGAGTTTGAGGACTTTACAGTGAATGCTAACTTTCGGTTCGCTTTGGTTCGTCCATTCCTTTCTAATCCTGATCCATCTGCACCACCTGTCGTAGACTCGGTTTGGCTAAGTCCGGTGCCTCCTGTCGGAGCAGAAGTGGAGACATTGACAGTTAGGTTTTCTAGACCGATGGATACTACACAGCATCCACAGGTATCGTTCGGGGTCGCATCTCCCTTCACACAATATTTTGTGCCCAATGGCAGATGGATTGATAGCTCAACGTGGTTTGGGTCATACCCGTTCTCGTTAACTACCGGCGACGGTATATACACGATCAGAGTGGCAAACGCAAACAGTCCAGACGGATTTACGATGGCGGAAGAAAAACAAAGATTTAGGTTCCTGGTTGCAGTAGCAGGAGGGGCATCTTCACAGCTCGCAGCTTTTTTGGATACAATAGGAGTTAAACTCTACTGGACACGAACCAAGGCCCCAGACATTGGAGGCTATCTCCTATATCGGGCTCTTCAAGTGAGCGATACAACCGCAATTGATACTATACAGGCATCTACTTCACTTCTTAGAGATACGACTTATGTTGACTCAAACGTTAAGAATGGCAATATCTATTGGTATATGCTCGCAACACTCAACACCGATATGAATGAAATTATTCGGACAAAGCCATTCAAGATAAAAG
>JBAUMB010000210.1:0-6592 GCA_049578465.1 Anaerolineales bacterium | reverse complement strand
AAAATATTTATCACCGTATTTGGGGAGGGCAGGGATGGGCATGGGCTTATTCTTTTCTATTTCCAAACGACTCATTCAAATTAGTAAACATCGTCTCTGCGGCATAGGCGCGGTCCGTGACGCGCTGCAAGCGGCTTGCCATCTGCGGCGTGATCAATGCGATGGATTTGCGTCCGTAGAAATGCTCCTCATAGAGTTGGTTGGCTCCATCTTCATCCCATGCCCAATTTAGGCGCGTATAACGCGAAGCATCAAACGGACGCGTATAGCCGCGCAACGATTTTTTCTGATCGATGCTGATGAAATGCTCGAAGTAGCTCATAACCAATTCTCGCAGAGTTTTGTAAATCGGTTCACGAAAACCAAGATTAATGTAATTGGATTTCGCCGCCGCACCCCAACGTCCATTGATTTGATAAATAGCCAGCACATGGTCATCATCCATTTTAGGTTGAGGAACTAAATCAATCAGCAGAGGTTTAAATCCAATCCGCCATAAAGCCAGCGCGGCAAAGAATCCGCCGTCGAGACAATGACATTGTCCGTCACTTATCACATTGAGTGGGGAACGATTGCGCTCTTCAGCCACGTAAGGCATGCCATCCAAATATTCTTGAATAGCAAAAGGTGTGTTGAGTCCCTTAAACTTTTTGCGCTGTTCTTTGGAAAGCCGTGATTCGAAATCTCTTATGAAGGTCATAGTTTTTGAAAACATCCGCCTATCTTGTTAGATGAGAATCAATATATTTTAATACCATTATCTTTCCATTTTTCGGCTTTTGCTATGTTAGAATCTGCCAATGGTTAGGCCGCTTACCCTTACTTCATGGGACCCCATCATGGAGGAGTTAAATTTCAAACCTTATCGGAGCAAAGTCGAACGGCGCGTCGAGCCGTATTCACCGGGCCCGAACGAGCCCAAGTCCATCGTTATCAAAACGCCGTGGGGCGAAGAGTTGATTGCGCGCACGGGTGACTTTCTCGTCAGCGAACTCGATAAGCCGGATGATAAATGGCCGGTCAAAGCGGATATTTTTGAAGAGACTTACGTTATCACTCGACCCGGTTACTGCCTCAAACGCGGTTTGACGCATCTCGTCCCGATGATCGATGTGACCGAAGGCGATGAAAACCGAATGGTCACGGTCTATTCGCTCGAAGGTGTTACCACCGTCCGCGCCGGAGATTTTTATTTGGCGCGCGGAGTCAAAGGCGAGATCTGGGCTTATCCAAAAGAAAAAATTTCAGAAGCGTTGGTTCTGGTCGAAGAAAAAGAAAAATAAATTATTCAGCGGAAGCATTTGCTTCCGCTGAATTTCTTTTGTTACCATTTACTGCGCCCACTAAGGAATAAGTCAAGCTTGTGTCGATGATTGATCGGACTGAGTCAAAGTTGTTTGTCTTTCTTCGTCATCTGATTCGGCTGAGGTCTGTTTAGCCTCCTGATCCTGTTCCACCGATTGTCTCAAAACTTGATCAACTAGATTTTCTTCACCGCTCTTCGCGGCCGTCAATGCTTCCTGCATGGATTTGATATATTCGACGTTCTGACTCCAAAGGATACTTTCAGTGGACTGAACCATTTGATAAAACTCAGAGTCGGTTCGTTCTTCAAGTCCGAGATTATTCCAATGATCGGAGATAATCGTCAGCTCGAGGATGACTTTACTATAGTTGCGTACGGTTGCATCGAGATTACGAAGTTCCTGCCAGCCGATTAAGGCAGTCGTTGTAGAGGCAGTCAACGCGACCCACAAACTGAATCCGCCGCCTAGCGCCGCGAGAAATGCTCCTGCGCCGCCAGCCGCCAGGATAAACCATTGAAGCCGGATCCGCTCGCGCTGATATTTATTGACCCGATAGGTGTGATAGCCAAGTTGGTTTTGCAGCCGGTATTTAAAGTATTCCTGTCCATCCAAATCTTTGAAACCCGGATCGCTATACGGATCATTGGAATAATAATAGGGAGGCAGTTTGCCTTCGTAAGGCTGCATCACGATTTCTCCGTTCATGCCGCGATACACCTGTCGCTGAATTTCCTGCAAGCGATTTTCGAGATAGGCACGGCGGTCCGGGCGATCTTGCAGGATGGTGCGGAAGTGATAGATTTCCTTTAAGATTTCCTCGGCACCGGCCCGCAGCGTGAGCCAGTCGCCGCCGCCATAAAATTTGGTTCCGAAAGCTGCCAGAATGGATCCTGAAATCGGTGCGAGAATCAAAAGAACTTTGAAGACCCAACTGAGAATATCGTTGGATCGGAAGCCGTAGATTTGAACGATGATCGCGAAAAGCGTTGCCGCGACTCCAATGATGGCCACCCATCTTCGGAGTCGCAGTTGCGAACCGTTTCGCTTAACCGCGAACGCATCATATTGCGAATATCGCTCCCAAGCCAATTTCAGAATGGGTGTAGTGATTTGATCCGTGTTATCGTTCATCATGCAGCTCCTTGGAATGATGAAAAAGTTTGATTTGGTTTCCCGGATGATTAATTCGAGGATGGTAAATTAGGACAGATGTTTTGAAATGGTTCACCGAGGAAGTAAGTATTCCACTCTGTTGGGCTGGGATTAGCTGTGAGTCTTTCACAAGCGGCAGCTTCAAGGTCTTCTGTAATTGTCATTGGGATGGCTGGGAAATTCCAAATCTCAACCACCTTCTTGGATGCCGTCGCCAGCAGATTGCCATCGCTCGAAAAAGAAACACTGCTGACTTCATCAATATGAGGCAGGCGCGCCATTTCTTCGCCGTTGGTCACATCCCAAATGTAGGCGAACTTTTCGGAGCCGCCCGTTACCAGCCAATGATTGTCAGGGCTGAAATCCATCGCCAGCACTTGGCCGTTTTGTTCTAGTTCAAAGACAGGTTTGGAAAAATCTGCTTGCTGTATATTCCAAAGATATATACTGCCATCCGTATTTCCGCCTGCAAGCCAAGTTCCATCGTGGCTGAATTTCAACACGTTAACTTGGCCCGTGTTATTTAACGTGGCGACCTGTTTTTGTTGCGACACATTCCAGATGATGACTTGATTCGTTATCGCTGCGGCCAGCCAATCGGACGCTGTTCCAAACGCTACTGCCGTGACGGGTGATGAATTCTGCAGATCCAATATTTTATTTCCGCTTTGGCTGTCCCAGACTGAGACACTGCCATTCGCTCCAGCAGTTGCAACCATCTTGTTATCGTTAGAAATTGCAACATCATTGACCACCGTATTTTGCTGGAGATTAAATGTCGTCTTGGATTGGAGATTCTTTAAAATCGCTTCATTCAGACTTTTCGTGTTCACCGCAATCGATTGAGAATCCGGACTGATAGCCAGACTATACGTTAAATCTTTTGCGTCAAGCACCGTTGTTCCATCTAGGCCGGATTGCGTGTGTAGAATTTGATCCACTGTGAAAGTCTGCACCGTCTTCGCGTCTGTGTTCACTGCCACCCATGAGCCGGACGGATCAAATTTTGCCTCGTGAACGAGCTCCGGAAATACAACATAATTTAAACGCGCCGATAAGAAAGAAATATCCCAAATAAATATATTGCCGGCGCTGTCTCCCGCTAGGAGACGTTTGCCATCATTGCTGAACGACAAGGCTGAACCATTTCCATCAATCGTGGCTTGCATCATTTGCGCGCCGGAGGCCGCGTCCCACACGCGGACGGTTTGATCGAATCCTGTGCTGGCAATCCATTGCCCATCCGGGCTGATCTTAACGTGTTGCGCAAATCCGTTTTGTTGCATGACAAGTTTTTGCTGTCCGGTCTGTGTATCCCAGACATAAACATTATTATCATCAGATGCGGTTGCGAACCAACTGCTATCCGGGCTGAAGGCGACATCCTCAACCCAATCCCCTTGTTTGACAGAATAACGTTGTCCGCCGGATGTAACGCGGGCGACTCGCGCGGTACTGTCTGCGCCACCCGAGACCAGCCATTGACTGTCCGGGCTAAACGCGAGTGCGTAAACATCATTCGTATGTTCGGGTCCTAAATAGGAAATTCCTTGATTGAATCTCCATATGACAACTTTTCCACCGCCCGTTCCGATTCCAACCCATTTTCCATCCGGCGAAAAACTCATAGCAAGGACAGGACCCGGTACACGGAGGTTCAAGGGCTTTTGTTCGAAATTTTTCAGATTAATCACCGTGATAAAATCGTCATTTCTGCCAATGACCAGCCATTGACTATCGGGGCTAGAATCCAAAACCCAAATCACGGTTCCGAAGTCAAAGCGTTTTACCAAAGAGCCATCAGCCGCGTTCCAGATTCGCACACTTCCATCGTCGCCGCCCGTGATAATGAGTTTGCCGTCTTTAGTATAAATCGCATCTTCGATCACTTTGTCTTGTTTGACACAATAAAGTTGTTTGCCGTTGCTGAGATTCCAAACACAAGCTGTTGCATCATCGCTGGCTGTTAGAAAAGTTTTATTATCCGGGCTGACCTCTAAGCTCTCGATCTTATCTTTTTGTGAAACGTGGGCGATTGGGATCGGCATCAGGCTGATATTTTGCCGAAGGATATCTTCGGCCTGCGGCGATTCGGATTTTTGCCAAGAGTCAAGAGCTAGCACTGTGCTGAGATCTAATTTCCCGGTTTGTCCTTGATATAGCTGTGCTTCTGCCGCACTCCGTTGTGCCTTTGCCGTAATTTCATCAGATTGAGCAATGGCTTGCTGTGTGGCGCGGGCGTTTTCATTTGCCACGGCCGTCATTGCATTACCTTTTGCTAGTAGCTCATTGATATTTGCGAGCTGTGCATTGGAGATTGCATCGTTGCGCTGGAACAATGCAAAAACTCCCAGCACGACACTGACCATGAAAGCCAGCGATACGCCCGTTACCAAATTACGTTGGCGGCGGATCGCCTGTTTGCGGCTGGCGTGAATGTAATCAGCTTGCAGTGGCAGGACTTGTTCGTTGGGTTTAGAGGCGGCTTCACTCATCCATCGTTCGGCGTCTTCCAGATCGCCGCCTTGCAAAAGGAAACCGGGATTGCGTTTCTTGCTTTCCCACTCTACCGCGCGTTGAAGTAGGCGCGTCTGTTCCTTGATCCAGTTTAGATCAGTTGTGATTGCGGCAACGACTTTGGGTAATCCGATCTTGAATTGATCCTGCTTGGGACGCATGTAGATCCAATTCGTCGCGGAAAGCTTCTCCGGCATCTTCGTACGTTTTTCAGATTCGCGATAGATGATCGGAATTAATTTTTTATTGTTCTGCAGGCCCAGGTTATATTCTTGCGCGCAGACTTTTGAACTAAGCCAGTCGGGTGTGATCACGCAGATGAACGCGTCCGAGCCTTGGACGGCTTGTGTAATTTCGCCCATCCAATCTGCACTGGGCGGAATCCCTTCCCAATCCACCCAAACGCTGACGTTATTTGCTTCGAGGCCAGCCACCAATTTACGGACGAATACTTTGTCTTTCCGTGAATAGGATACAAAGACACTGCCGTTCTTGGCTTGCTTTTTATCGGATGCCACGCTAATTACTCCGCTTCATTTCCTTGACGATTAGAGAGATACGAACCACTGCCTGACCTTGTTTGATAAATTAAATGAAATAATTTTGTAATATTTTACCCTCGAATTTTATAAAAAGCGATTATCGGTTTTGTTAGAGAAAGCCGATAATCGCTTTTAGTTTTGCAAGTCCTCTAAAAGAACAATGGAATTTAACGTCGCTCAATTTATGGATGACAAAATTGTTTTAGTGTCCCTGCCAACGCGACCACGAACGTCCATCGAGGGCAATCATTTCATCCGCATGGGTTGGGCCCCATGAACCGGATTCGTAAATGGACGGAGTTGTTTTTTGTGCCTCCCACGATTCGAGAATCGGATCGATCAAACTCCAGGCGGTTTCCACTTCGTCGGCGCGGGTAAATAGGGAGGCGTCACCCGCTAAAGCGTCGAGCAAGAGGCGTTCGTAAGATTCGGGAATCGAAGTCTTGCCAAATGAATCCGCATAATGAAATTCCATATCAACGGAGCGCATGTCCGCGGCTGTATCTGGAACCTTCGCTTCAAACCGCCAGTGAATGCCTTCATCGGGTTGAAGATATAAGACCAGCATGTTCGGAGTCATTCCGCCGCGCGCGTTGGGGAAAAGCAGATGCGGCGGTTCTTTGAACTCGATGATGACCTGTGAAACTTTTTCTTTGAGTCGCTTTCCAGAACGCAAATAAAATGGCACACCCTGCCAGCGCCAATTGTCAATCTGCAGGCGAAGCGCGGCATACGTTGGAGTGGTCGAGTTGGGCTTGACGCCTTCTTCTTCAAGATAACCTTTATATTGTCCAAGCACGGTGTTCGTCGCGACGATTTCTCCCTTGATGGGTTGGATGGAACTTAATACTTTTACCTTCTCGTTGCGTAACGAATTCGCATCAAACGATGCGGGCGGTTCCATGGCGACAAGAGCGACCAGTTGAAGAAGATGATTCTGAAACATGTCTCGAACCACGCCGACAGTGTCATAGTAGCCAGCGCGGTGTTCCACGCCGACCTGTTCTGAAACTGTGATCTCAACGTGGTCAATATAATTTCGATTCCAGAGCGGCTCGAAGATTGTGTTGGCAA
>JBAUMB010000209.1:0-7635 GCA_049578465.1 Anaerolineales bacterium | reverse complement strand
CATTAGATGTCAAAGCAGCTGAGTCTCTGACACAGTTCATGCGCAAGTTCCAGAAGAAGCACGGATAAGTTTCACCACAAAGACACAGAGAACACAGAGTTGAAACTACGACCTCCGAGATAAACTTGGAGGTCGTAGTATTTTTGTTCACCATGAATAGTAAAAAGTCTATTCTGAATATGTAGCTCATTTCAAGGTGTCTAGTTTATCTAAGTTCATCATGCCCCAAAAATCTTGGAAATCAAAGTTGTACCATTGGCTCACGCCGCGCTGCTCATAACCATTCTTAACTCTTTCTCTTAGTTCATTTGCATCTTTAATACCAGTGATAACTGCAAACTTTATAAAATATTTATGTTGAGTCGCTCTAAGAAACAGAGGAAAGACACAATCCCCATACCCCGCATAATAGAAAGTTTGAGGATACCACCGCGCATCAGGATTAAGAAATGACATAAGTAAAACAAGCAATTCAGCTTCTAAAATCGATTTGAATGGTAAATCAGCACGGTCAGCGTTGCGATGTATAAATTCTGCCGCAGGACTAAATAGTTTCTTTCCCTGAGGCGCCAATACAGACTGTAATGCATCTGAGTGTCCATAAAAGGCATTAAAAGTTTCAAACGCCCTATCCCCATGTCTATCAGAAGATGGACGAAGATAGTTAGTAGTAAAAATCTCATTCAAGACTTCAAATGATTGTGTCTTAATTAGGCTCGCAATTATGTATAAGAATGTTTCATAAATAAACACAGAATGAGCCTCAAACCATGCATCGTTCCACGAATTAAGTTCAGGCGGGCGTGATTTCAATTCTCTAAGGCGTTCAAGGAAACTAATAAGGCTTTCTGAGAACTCATCACTTGATGTTATGCTTCCTTCTAAAAGAACCCAATCAACAATATGATTGCGTACTAGTTTTAACTTTGTAGCATCCTCTAAGATTTTTTCGCCTAAAGAGGGAATGTCGGGACGTTCACGGATTCTTAATTCGTCAGCATATTCGATACAGGCATCTAAAAAGTCACGCCTATATAATGATAAACCACTTCGTCCTTGAAGGATCGCTTGCTTTAGAGAATTAAATTTTGCTTGGATATGACTAGTTGGAGTTGCAACATCAGTAGTTATATATACTGGCGGTTTTCCTAATTTTGGTTTCTCATGCAGTGGTTTTCCATAAATTACTCTAATCAGACGCTCCCAGTTTTTGTTAACTGCATCTGGCGTTGAAAAGTCGATCCATATTCGAGATTTTAAATAGATAGGCAAAAAGGGATTTTCACTTTCATCAAACTCACAAACAATCGGAATAAATTTTGATTGCTCCACTTTTTCATAAACTTCTTTTGAAATTATTTGAGATTCGGTACCAACCCCAGCCTTTCTAGCATCAGCCTTTTCTGCATACTTCTGATCACAGATTATCAGTACATGAGTCACAGATTCATCTGTCACCATTCTTTCCATAAAAGCATATTTATCTTGACCCTCCTTCAAATCATAGATATCGAGAACAACATCTATGCCATCAGCAACCAGTTGTTCCGCCCATTGCTGAACCAACAATTGATGTGTTGGCGAACTCCAACTATATGAAATGAATACTTTTGGTGACATATAAACTCCCTATCGTATTGACCAAGATCAACCAAGTGACTTTATACCAAACCAGAAAGATTATACGCCTGCTCAACCATCCCATGCAACCGTCAGCATACGTAACTGCGATTCAACTTTCGCCGCCAGTTCTTGAATTTCATCCACTTCGTTCAATAGTCCATTAATGACACATTCAAGCGCACGCAACAATTCATCGCGTTCCAGCGAAGTAACCAGCGCGCTCTTGAAAACATCGCGCACCTCAGCGGGAAGATTATCAAAACCGCGTCCGTTCGATGTCAGCAATCCATAGCGATGACAAGCCAAGTTCAAGGCATAACCGCGCGCACCGCTGATCCAATACTCGGCTTGCCAATAGCGTCCGCGTTCGATGCAGAAGCGGGCGCGCAAGGCGTGATGCACCGCGTATCCAAAAAGTTCTGGCGCGGATGGCGATAATGCAAAAGGCTTTTCAACTGCATTGCCAAAAAGTAATTTAAACTTCGGACCTGTCGCACCAAATTTGGAAGCAGGTGTAAACGAGAGATCGAACTGCAAACAACCGGGCAACAAAAAGACTCGATAGATGGATGCTCCGCTTGGCAGGTCGAATAGATGCGCTGGATCAAACTCTTCGACGAGATTACGCGTCCAATCTTCAAGCACATCAAAACTGGAGAAGTTATCTGCAACCGCGAAAGTCAAGTCGAGATCAGACCAACGATCGCCTTCACTGAGTGCCAGCGAACCAACTACTGCTCCCGCAACGATTCTCTTATCTGATTCCGCTAATTGAAGCACATGGTCGCGGATGTGATCACGATCATTCACGCTGAACAAGTTGAGATTATTCATCGTCATCTCCTTACAACACTTATCTTTATTTAAGAATATCACAGTTACAGATTACAAACAAAATCAACTGTCTCATACGAACTTGTTATAATTGAGCCCATGAGTTTTTTCTTCCCCGAAGATAATTTACAACGCATGACTCCTGAAGAGACGCACATCACATCTCTGACCGTCGAGCCGTATCCCGATGGCGAACGCGTGCGCGTGAACATCGAGATGACGCCGTTTCAAACGCGTCCATATATCGAAGTCCTTCTAACCGATTCTAATGGCGAAGAAGTTGCCACTGCCAGCATTGTCGAGCCGATGGGCTGGAAGTTAGAATTCACTATGCACTTGCGCGGCGCAAAGGCGAGTCCATTTAAAATCGAGGCCAAATTATTTTATCCTGATGGTCCGCAAGCCGCGCCGATATCACACACATTCGATGTTGCATCTACGAGTTAAAAATAAATGCATTCGCATAAATCTTTAAATCTGATTTCAATCCTCATCGTTCTTGCATTGACTTTGATCGGTTGCGCGCCAAAAGCTACTGCAACCTCTCTGCCCACCTTTATTATCGAACCATCCGAAACGCCAACCTTAACTGCCACTCCCGTCCCGCCACAAGATGTGATGATTCTTTCCGTCGAAGAGAATGGATACGCACATCTCTTTGCTTACATCCCAGCCAAATTATCATTGACCCGCCTCACGTCCGGGCAATGGAGCGACATCGATCCGGCCATGAGTCCGGATGGAAAACGAATCGCGTTCGCATCCAACCGCGCTGGATTTTGGAATCTGTATACGCTGGATATCCAAAGCGGAAACGTTGTCCAACTCACGAACGATCATAATTACAATGCCGCGCCAACTTGGTCACCTGATTTGGCATGGATCGCGTACGAAACATATCAGAACGGCAATTTGCAAATTGCGTTGTTATCGTTGAACAATTCCGGGCAAGCACCCATTATATTAACCAGCGATACATCAACGAATCATTCTCCGGCTTGGGCACCGAACGGACGACAAATTGCTTTCGTCTCGAACCGCAGCGGCGACGATGACATCTGGCTGGCGGACCTTAACAAAACCGGAACGGATCGCTTCACCGATATTAGTCAAACGCCGCAAGTCGCGGAGAGTCATCCGGTTTGGAATTCGGATGGAACGCGGCTCGCGTGGGCATCTGCCTCAACGCAGAATGTAGATAACAGCGGCATTTATGTTTGGGACGCGACTCAGCCGAATCGTCCTGCCAATTGGATCGGCGATGGTGATTGGCCCGCATGGAATACACACGGCGATGAAATTGTCTCGGGCGTGACCGATGCGAACCAACAATTGATCACCGCGTATACCACACAAGGCAATCCTTTACTATTGCCCACGCCTCTGCCCGGAACTTTGCGCGGCGTTATCTGGCCGGAGATCGCATTGCCCGATCCCCTTCCACAAATCTATCAACAAGCCGCGCTGCAAACGCCTCAAGCTTTATGGACTTCGGTTGTATCCAACCTTACCGGAGTTCCATCGCAGCGCTGGTATGTTGTCCCGCTTCCGAGCGTCGAAGCACCATATCCGCAATTGCACGATCTCGTAGATGATTCATTCAACGCTTTGCGTCAACGCGTGATCAATGATGCCGGATGGGATGCGCTGGCGAGTCTTGAGAATGCCTTCGTGCCGCTCACGACCGCGCTCGATCCGGGTCTCGGTGACGATTGGCTTTATACGGGCCGCGCCTTTGCGCTCAACTCGTTGATGATCAACGCCGGATGGATGGCCGTGGTGCGCGAAGATATCGGCTCGCAAACCTATTGGCGACTTTATATCCGCGCCCAAAAACAAGATGGCAGTGAAGGCGAACCGATTCAAAATTCGCCTTGGGATTTAAACGCACGCTACAACCTCGACCCGGTCATTTATGAGGCTGGAGGACAATTTGGGGCAGTCCCTTCTGGGTATTGGATTGACTTCACATCACTGGCTCAAACGTATGGCTGGCAACGTCTGCCGGCATTGGCAAACTGGCGTAATTATTATACGGGCGCCCGCTTTAGTGAATTCGCTTTGACCGATGGATTGGATTGGTATTCCGCCATGCTCCAACTTTATCCAGCCGACGCGCTTTATACGCCGACTCCGGTTCTTCCGCCAACGCTCACACCTACGATCACACCGACCCCAAGCAGAACGCCCGCGCCAACGAACACACCGCGCATCACATTTACACCATCGCTGACCTCTACACCGGGTCCGCAAACGGCGTCACCATGATAAATCAAAAGCATCATCACAAGCACATTCTAATTCCGATTTTAGTTTTTGCTTTCTTGCTTAGCGCTTGTTCTATGAATATTTTTAACGGAGCAACGCCAACGCCGGTTGTTGAGATGGATAACGGAATCCAGAGCGAAGTCCAGAATGACGCGGCGACTCCAACGCTGGAACCCTTTCGATTTTATTTGCCAACACCCGGTGCGGCGCCGGTCTCAGGCTGGCGTCCGCCGTTGTATCCGATTCCATGGGCCGTCTCGCCGTATGATCACTTTTACTTTGCGCGTCCCATCGCCGCAGATCAGGTCAATTGGCCCCTTGCCGATTATCGTTATGGTGGGGTATTTACACCGGGCGTTCCTCACACCGGCGTCGATATTGATGCCCCCTATGGCACACCGATTCTGGCAGCTGGACCCGGCACCATTGTTTGGGCGAATTGGGGATTGTTCAAGGATGCTCCCGGCGATAAGAGCGATCCATATGGACAAGCAGTGGCAATCCGCATGGACTTTGGTTATAAAGATCAACAGCTTTATACCGTTTATGCTCACATGAGCAAGATCATCGCCATCGTAGGACAACATGTTAACACTGGCGATGTGATCGGGCTAGTTGGCACAACGGGACATACCACCGGACCGCACGTGCATTTCGAAGTTCGCTTGGGATACAATTCATATTACGATACCTACAACCCTGAGTTATGGATGGCGCCGCCTCAGGGTTGGGGAGTTCTAGTTGGCAGCATCGCGGATGCCACCGGGATGACTCTCCAGCAATTGGATGTTTATGTTACCAATACCATAACGAACAACACGCTGATGGTCAAAACCTATGGACCCGGGCAACAAGTCAATCACGACCCATATTACGATGAGAATATGGTTTTAAGCGATCTGCCTGCCGGGCTTTATAAAGTCACTTTTAATTTTGCGGGCACACCAGAACAAGATTGGATGCGCATCTATCCCGGACAAGTAACGTATTTTACTTACCACGGCGCCGGATTCAATTTAGCGCCTCCACCTCCGCCGACAAAGGATTTCTTGCCGATTATGCCGCCTCCGATCCCAACCCCTTGACGCACTGAACATTTGTGCTATACTGTGCTCACAATATATCCGACCTGAACACTTGTATTTGGAGAAAAGAAAATGTCCCCACGTAAATCAGCTTCCGCAAAAACCGAAGAATCGTCCGCACCCCAAGTAGACAATGCCAAACGCGCCGTGCTGGATAAAGCTGTCGGCGATATTCTTAAACGTTATGGTGAAGGTTCCATTATGAAACTTGGCGAAGCGCAAAGTATGATGAATGTCGATGCGATCTCAACCGGTTCGCTCTCGCTCGATATTGCTCTCGGCGTTGGCGGAGTCCCGCGCGGACGCATCACCGAAATCTATGGGCCAGAGTCGTCCGGCAAGACTACCATTTGTCAGCATATCGTAGCTGAGTCACAGCGACACGGTGGCACCGCCGCGTTCATTGATATGGAACATGCGCTTGATCCCGGTTATGCAGCCAAGTGCGGCGTGGACATTGATAACTTATTGGTCTCACAACCTGATACTGGTGAACAGGCACTTGAAATCACGGAAACGCTTGTGCGATCCGGCGCGGTGGATGTGGTCGTTATTGACTCGGTCGCCGCGCTTGTCCCGCGCTCAGAAATCGAAGGCGATATGGGCGATCCAACGATGGGCGTTCATGCGCGTCTAATGTCGCAGGCGTTGCGCAAACTCTCAGGCGCGATCAACCAAACAAAAACCACTGTAATCTTTACCAACCAATTACGTCAAAAGATCGGCGTGATGTTTGGTAATCCTGAAACAACAACTGGCGGACAAGCATTAAAATTTTACGCCTCTATTCGTCTCGACGTGCGACGCATTCAAGCTATCAAAGTTGGTGCGGAAATCATCGGCAATCGCACGCGCGTCAAAGTGGTCAAGAACAAAGTCGCGCCGCCTTTCCGCACCGCCGAGTTCGATATTATGTATAACGAAGGCATTTCCAAATCTGGTGATGTGCTTGACCTCGCCACGCAATTTGAGATCGTTCAAAAGCGCGGCGCGTTCTTCTCGTATCATGATGAGCGCCTCGGTCAGGGACGTGAGAATGCAAAGGAATATATTCGCCAGAAGCCGGAACTGATGGCAGAAATCGAAAACGTTGTCCGCCAAAAGGCATTGAGCGGCGAAGTAGCTCTGCCCCTCGATATGGGCGTGGACGGCGGCGATGAACCCGCTACCGCCGCAGAAGAATAAAGCTTATTCTTTAAGTAGTTGAAATATTTCCCCATCAATCGTGACAAACCGGATGCAGACTCTGCGTCCGGTTTTGATTTTTATTTCTTTAGATATCTCTCCGCTTCTTAACGGACGCTGAGCTTGCGCGACGCTCTTGAAAATTTTCCCATCCCAAGCAGGATCAACTTCCCAATAATCAATGGGCATGCGCGTCTCTATCTTTACCGATTCAGACGAGACATTCACTTTAATTTTGGATGAAGCAGCATATTGCAGCTCAAAAGCAGGATCACGTTCAAAATTAAATGGCGAGCATGAAGAGGCAGTTAACCGTTGTCGGCTTGTGTGAACGGCTCGGAATGTTATATCGGACGCGATGAATCTTCGTCCCAAGCGCGCGGCAACTAAAGGCGTGGTTCCCGAACCGCAAAAAAAGTCTGCAACCAAATCATCTTTATTTGACGAAGCTAAAATGATTCGCTCCAATAAACTTTCAGGTTTTTGCGTTGGGTAGCCAGTGCGTTCATTATGTAAGCGCGCCACGACCGGAAAGTACCACCAGTCTTCAGGCACCTTACCGCGCTCTAAATTGGGAATCTTGCCAAAGCCCGCTTTCTGTGAAGCTTTAAATGTTTGAATCGTCGAAGGATTGTATGGC
>JBAUMB010000208.1:0-2272 GCA_049578465.1 Anaerolineales bacterium | reverse complement strand
GATTAGCATGGCAGGTAAAACAAAACAAACACCACCCAACACGAGACCCCACCAACCTACGCGACGATAGCCCAGGTAGATCGCCATTTCTGTTGAAGTGGGACCGGGAATTAAATTTGCCGCGCCGAGCAGATCGAGAAATTCCTGATCCGTAACCCACCGATGACGCTTGACCACTTCATCATGCATGATGGCGATATACGCGGCGGGACCACCGAACGAAGTGACTCCCAATCGCAGAAAAAGCGCGGCGACTTCGATCAATCGGCTTCGACGCGAAATATCTGAAGGTTGGGTTTGCATTTAGTTAAAATAATCGTCCGGAGAAAATCAATAATCCGAAAGCAATGAGATGAAACGTTATCAAAATGGATGCGGCTTGCCAAATGAATGCTTTGCTGTTGAGCAGTCGATTCCCTTTGAAGCGGCGATCCAGCCAAGCTGTGAGCGCCAACAAAATGCCATGATAAAAACCGTAAACAATATAATGCCAAGCCGTGCCATGCCAAAGTCCCATCAATCCCATCGTTATAATATATCCCACATACGACGCGGTATAACGACTCTTGAACCATTTATTTTTCAGTGCAGTGAAAACGAAGCGATTGTAGATGTGGTCGCGGAACCAGAATGACAAACTCATGTGCCAGCGATTCCAAAAGTCGCGGATGTCGCGCGAAAGGAATGGACGATTGAAATTTTCCGGTGTGTGGATGCCGAACAGATAACTAAGTCCAACGGCGAAGGCGCTGTAACCAGCAAAGTCGAAGAATAGATAAAAAGTATACGCGTACATGTAAGAGCCGATGTGCAAAAGATTGCTGCCCGTCGACATCGGATTGAGCCAGTATTGTTGAATTAGTGTAGCCAAAATAAATTTATAAAGGAAGCCGGTGAAGACGCGGTGAACGAATCCATCGAGGTCGGATAAAAATTCAGTGCGCGTACGTTCGCGCTTCCAATCTTCATTGAAACGGTTATACCGGTCAATTGGTCCGGATGAAATGGTGGGGAAGAACAATAAGAAAGTCAGATATTGAATCGGCGGAAGCGATGCAATCATCTCGTCGTGGATTCCGATAATTACATCCAGACTTCGGAAGGTGATGTACGACAATCCCAAAAAGAAAATCTGATAATCGACTTGAAAGAGCGGAATGAATTTTGCCCCGAGCAAAGGCAATAGACTTAATATCACCGCTGTGTAAAATGCAAATTGACTTTTTCCGCGCTTGCGTATCTGCAAAAAGATAATCGCGATCAGCCATTGTAGAATTGCATAAATCGCGACGAGTTCTAGTTCGTTGACGGATATGGATTTTGTGATTTGCTGTGGAACATAATATTGAATGACCAGCATCAAGAGTGTTGCCAACACCAGCCAGATTTTTGAAATCCGTTTGAAAAAGCCGACGATGACGGCCGGTATGACAATGTAGATCAGCAAAATGCCGAAGTAAAGAAAACTTGTATATGGAATCATTTAAGTCTCTCAGATAATTTTCGCCGGTCGGCTTTGCCGTTATCCGTCATCGGGAATTGCTCCACGAAAATAAATTTGCGCGGGATCATGTAATCAGGCAAGCGCCCGTTCAATTCGCGCTTCAGTGTGCGCGTGATTTCAAAATCCGATTTATTTATTTGCTCCTTGAGAATTACGAAAGCGGCTAAATGATCCGCTTTATTATTTTTCATCACCGGGATGACCACCGCATCCCGCACATTCGGAAGCGCGTGCAAATTATTTTCAATGTCGCCAATCTCGATGCGATAACCATGAAGTTTGATTTGAAAGTCAATGCGACCATCAAAAAACAAATATCCATCTTGATAATGACCCAAGTCGCCGGTGCGATAGGCACGCATATTGTTGAGTTGATAAAACGAGCGCGAAGTTAAATCAGGACGATGAATATATCCCGCGCTGACGTTTGGTCCCGCGATGACGATCTCGCCGCGTTCTCCGGTTTGAGCTTCGACTCCGTTATCGCGAATATGGATTTCGCAATCGGGCTTTGGCTTGCCAACCGGCAAGGGACTGTATCGCTTGATGACATCTTGATCAATGCGAATGGATGTTGTTGCAACGGTCGCTTCTGTGGGCCCGTATGTATTCCAAACCTCAGCGCGAGGAAAACGCGTCAGTAAACTGCCAGCCACTTCCGGTGCGAGAGTCTCGCCGCAGAACCAAAACTTTTTAACCTGCGGAATCATCTGTTCTTTGAAAGTTGGTTCGGTTAGACAGAATTGAGCGAAGGATGGAGTCGAAACC
>JBAUMB010000207.1:0-4668 GCA_049578465.1 Anaerolineales bacterium | reverse complement strand
TTACAATCCCTGGCATGATGGAAATGGAGAAGTCGCTTGAGCACGGTTTGATGACTGGTACCCACAACTTTCTCACTGAGATTGATTCCTACTTTGCTTCTAGTTTCAGAAGAAACGTGACCGAATATGAACAAGAGAAACAGGCTGATATTATTAAGTATTTTCTTTTAACTCAGCTCCAAGAATTCACTTCAAGGGAAGTTCCGCCAAAATATATTTATTCGAGAATTCAGTCCCAAAAGGACATAACCAGTTCGGCAAGAATCGAATTAACCTCAACAATCAATAGAGAAATAGCAAAACAGGCAGTTAGTATTTTAGATATTATCGAAGGTCAATTACGAAGCTATGATGTTACGGCTTTACCACAGATAAAAGTAGCCGAACTTGATGATGGAAGGATTATTATCGAATGGATTTTTGATCACTTTCGTACTGGATTTAATTTAGAACTCAACCCAGATGAAAGCGGCTATTTCCTAATTTCGGATAGATACACTGGAGATATACGTTCATCTGGATATCTGAAAGGCTTAAAGTTAGGAAGCTTGATACGCTCCTTATTAACTCTAGTCTTAAATAATTAATTTCTTTATGCCAGATTTCCCTGATTATTGTATTCGCGGTATTAAGAAGAAATCGCATTTTCATGAAGATACTGATACGGCTTCATCAGCACTCTATATGCCCGACACAAGGACACCGGAGACACGTGCTGATAGGGGAAGCGAAACTTCAATAAACTGGGAAGATGATGACAATGCCCTCAACTTTACTCTGCAATTTTTGGATGAAGACAATCCAACGCTTTTGGCTTTTCAGTATGGGGCAGTAAAATTACCCCGAAACGCATTAGATGAAGTAAATAATTTACCCTCAACCATGAATACCATAACTTATGAGCGACACCAATTACGACTAGAGAATCCTTATCACGGGAACATTGTTTATAAGGCAGGATTAGCACAGCACGCAATAACGATGATCGCTAACGTATTGGCAGCTTCTTCGTCAAAGGTGCATCGCAAGAATGCATCTAAATAGGATTCGAAGCTCGAACCGCTAGTACATGGAATCTAATGCTGACAACAAATTGCAGATAATAATAATCACACTCATTATCGTAATCTTGATTGTGAGTTATATTTTTCCCTGATCCTATCAAGGATACCTCGTAGAATGTCTGTAGACAGCAAAAGAGTATCAAGAATTGGTTTTTGCATAATCATATACTCCAAATAGTTGCTTAAATCATTCTAATCCTATGTTGCACAATGCTCTAAACAGATTTTGGGCACTTTGCCGCCAACCCAAAAGTAATTAGTTCATCCAAATAGTTACGATTCGGCTGGCTGAAATAGAGTTAATATATATTTTGGAGAAAGTATGCCGAACTCATTTGCCTTTGTATTGAATCCTCTGATAATTGAAGGGAGTAAAAACGATCCTATAGAAATAACCCCAAATTACTTTCTTCAAAAAGCAGACGAAGAGCAAATTAATGTGCTGAAACAAACATGGCCAAAATTACCCGCATCACTATTTTGGCTAAATTCTTATGAGTACGAATATGGGCTTGTCAATAGGCCGAAGCATGAACCTTCTAGGCTGGGCCCGGCAGATTGGAGATATTGGGTAATTTCTCACGCTGGCCACACAAGCCAACGCCAGAAACAGACAACCTTTTTTATTCTTGAATGCGCGATGTCATTATCAAAGAGCAATTTAGAGACTGGGTTATTATTCTTCGATAAACAAGGAAACAGCTATCAGTGGAATTACCGTTCTTTTTACAGCTATTTCTTTGATTATCCGTCAGGCGGACATCCGGCTACTCAAATCGAGTATAAAGAAATACAAGAAATAGGAACAAATCACACTCTACTTGATGAGTTTATGAAAAAGATGTACACAATCCACATTTACTCCAAAGGTCAAAAGGTCGATGACATAAACCAATATTATCAAGAGAATTTTGAGTACATTGACTATGCAATCCGCCGATACGTAGACTTAAAAGCGTTGCCAAGATATTCGGGACTGACAATAATAGGACTATTCTCTATTATTGAATCATTAATCACTCACGATCCCAAGCAGAACATAGACGATTCTCTAAATCATCAACTCAAAACAAAAATCCCCTTACTTAGAAAAAAGTTTCACCGTCCACTTGATTACCAAAACTATTTTTCATCTGCAAATGAAGAAACTATTTTAGGAAAACTTTATGACTTTAGAAGCAAGATTGTGCATCAAGGAAAAGAAACAATCGAGAAAGATAACAAAATATTGAATAACTTAGAAAGTGTTACTGACTTTCTAAGAGAAACAACTAGGCTTCTAATCATGCTTGCAGTAAGAGAACCTCAGTTCGTCACTGATCTGAAAAAATGTTGATCCTAAAACATCGCAGGTCATCATGCTTTGCGTGAAAACCACCACGCCGTGAAGAACACACTAAAGCATCATGTCGTAAATGCTTGTTATATTCGCAGAGCGCGCCTCGTTCAGTCAGTTTCGTTTGCTATGTTCGCCTCGCGGTTTCGCTGTCTCATTCCACTCTCTACGGCGACCTTCGCTCAAATATAAAATCACGCACTTCGGCATTCCTCCGCGGCGCTACGCCCTACGCACTTGCCCGCTTTTCCATACCCTCATAGATCTAATTGAACTAGTGATGGTCGCTCCCCAAAAAGAGCGATTTTTTGTTGGAGTGAGAACAATTCAAAAAAAATTGAGTATTGACTTCTTATTTCAAGAGGGTGTAGGATATGAACATATGTTCCATCTATCCCTTTTGGGAGCTTTGAAACTACCTCATACTCATACACCTAAAGGAAATCAAAACCATGTTTACCAAAATCTTCGCGATGTTTTTCAAAACCGTGATTCTGTTGATCATCGCTACGCTTCTCACGCCAGCTGCATATTTCGCATACCGCTCGACCCAGCCCATGACCCTTCCTGAATTTCACGGGCTCACTTATATTCAGGTTGTCCAGTGGCGCACGATAGCATACGCCAATCTGGAAGCCAAATACGCGCAGGAACATCCTCATGCAGATGGCACGCCGCAGAATGGATACCTCGTCAACTCCTTTACTTGCGAAGGCGAGTTGCGTATCATTACTTTCACTGCATCGGTATTGCAATCCTGGCTTTATACCTTCTCTTCCTGGCAGAACGATCAGAACCGCGTGGAAATGCTGAAAGCGAATTATTTAATCCCTAACGAACCGGTCACCACTTGGAACTTCATGAGTTGGTGGTGGACATCGTATGAGATGATCATTTTTAGTAACATCCAGTATCAGCCTGAAATGTCGGTTCCGTACTGCCGCATCCAGCCCGACATCCCTACACCTGCGCAGTTGCAAGCGATGACGACGAATCAATAAGTTATTTTTGGATTTCAAAAACCGACTTGACAAATTCTGTGTTCTGCATAAAATAGCGGGTATTGTGGCAAGACAAAAAATTAAAGTGATCCCGTAGCCGGATTGTATTAATTGCAAGCCCCTTCCAAACGGAAGGGGCTTTTTTGATTCCAAAATTTCGGAGGTTTGTACCAATGAGTTTCAAAAAGCAAGTCACTTTTTTTCTCGCGTTGTTTGCGGTATCCCTGTTCCCCGTGTTCGCTGTTCACGCCCAGCAAGCTTCGCCAACTGTCCCTGTGCAGGTGCTAGAAAATGTTCGAACTGCCCCAGTCGGCCTTGCACTTGCAGCCATGTATGCAAGAGCGGGTTTTGATCAACCCTCTGGCTGGGAAGACATGATCTGTTCCGGCATGACCGGCGGCGGATGCGATTACTTCGAGAGTCATACAGCCGATACGTTGTGGTCAAAGAGTCAGGATGTCGTTCTGTCCGGCGTGTATTTCGATCAGGTATCCGCCACACTTCCCGACGGGAGTCAAGTTTGGAAGATGACGCTCACAATCTTCGATCAAGATCATACCAACTCAACACTGGATGCTTATGTTTATGTGGTTCCTGATCGAACTCAGGGGTGGCTATTGAACCGCGTGCTGTACGGTCCCTATATCAACAACAACTGATTATGGAAATCACCCTTTCCCGCAAAACGACCGCGGCGATCATCGCCGCGCTGGTATTACTCACGCTGGCTGTAAGCGGATATTTCGCGTGGCGCAATGGATTGCTCGGTGCATGGCTTTCTCCGAACGTTATGCCTGCAGCGCCCTCTGCCGATCAGCCTGCATTTCAGGCGACGAAGTCGTTTCTCGATCCGAATGTATCTAGCGATGAGATAACGTGGGAGGCGCAGACCTGTCCGAACATGACCGCAGAGGGGTGTCAGATCTTCAAAAACCTGTACGCCTCCATGATGTGGAATGCGGCCAAGTCCGGAAACTCGCCCAAAGTGTCACTTGCTTTTGTAAATGTTGCGGAGAAGCTTTCCGATGGAAGTCAGATTTGGAAACTGTCCACTGCCAATACAACCCATCCCTGGCTTTACGAGCAAGTTGTGCAAGACCTGTCCACTCAAAAATGGATGCTGATCCGTGTCCTCTCCGATCAAGAAGCGCAAACGAGGTACGGAAATTAACCACAATATCAGTTGTTCGTTTACTGTCAAATCAAAGGAGCCTATGAATCGCAATTACCGAACCTTCTTCATCCTGCTTGTCGCATTGTGTATCTT
>JBAUMB010000206.1:0-21426 GCA_049578465.1 Anaerolineales bacterium | reverse complement strand
GGCTATGACTTACACCGATGTCAACTGCTTGTCTAGCTCAGCCCGTACCATTTGCGGATTGGCTTTACTAGCGGCTTTCTTCATAACCTGCCCGAACAAAAAGTTGGCAACGCCCACTTTGCCCGCTTTATAGCTCTGAACTTCTTTTGGGTTTTCTGCCAAAGTTTCTTTGACTAGATTCGAAATCAACGCTTCATCCGACACTTGCTTGAGTCCGCGCGCTTCGATAATCCCTGCCGCGTCTTTTCCGGACGCAAACATTTCCGTTAAAACTTCCTTCGCACTTGATGGATTGATTTCACCGTCAGATACGATCTTCACTAACGCGCTTAACGCCTCCGGTCTGACCTTGAGTTGGCTGACCGTTATGTTGGCTTGATTCATCAACGAGAACAAATCACCGAGCATCCAGTTCGCAATTGCTTTAGGCTGAACTTTGGATGGTAAACTTTGAACCGCAGATTCAAAATAATCTGCTGTCTCTTTTTCTTCGGTTAGCCGCGCCGCATCGTATTCTGTTAAATCATAATCTTTGATAAAGCGTAAATATTTGTGGCGCGGAAGTTCAGGTAAATCTTTGCGAATGTTTTCTATCCAACTATTTTCTACTACCAGCGGAGGCAAATCCGGTTCAGGAAAATAACGATAATCGTGAGCATCTTCTTTGCTGCGCTGGGAATATGTCTCGCCGCGCGCTTCGTTCCAACCGAGCGTTTCCTGTTCAACTGTTCCGCTCTCTTCGATGATCTTACTTTGACGCGCGATCTCAAATTCAATCGCGCGTTCCATTGCGCGAAACGAATTGAGATTCTTGACCTCGGTGCGCGTCCCTAATTCTTTATTCCCTTTTTCTCGCACGGAGACATTTGCTTCAAATCGGATCACGCCTTTTTCCATGTCGCCGCTATTGACGCCGAGATAACGAAGAATATCTCTCAACGATTCGCCGTAGGCGCACGCCGCCTCCGCCGAATGAAGGTCGGGCTCGGAAACGATTTCCAGTAACGGCACACCGGCACGGTTCAAGTCAACGAGCGAATAGGATTGACCGTCACGCTCGACGTGAGTCAACTTGCCGGTGTCTTCTTCCAAATGGACGCGTCGCACGCGGATGGTCTGCTCGCCCTCGGATGTTTGAATGATCAGTTTTCCATTGATCGCCAACGGTTGTTCGTATTGCGAGATTTGATATCCTTTGGGAAGGTCGGGATAAAAATAATTTTTGCGCGCAAAGATACTGGTGTTTTCAACTTCGCATTCAAGCGCAAGCGCGACGCGGATTCCATACTCAACCGCCTTTTGATTGACGACCGGCAACGCGCCGGGCATGGCGGAACAAACCGGACACACGGCAGTGTTCGGCGCGGCGCTAATCGAATCAACGACCGCGCACGAGCAGAACATTTTTGATTGGGTGCGAAGTTCAGCGTGGACTTCAAGTCCGATGACGGGTTCAAATTCCATAATTTCAAATGTCATTGCGAGGAGGCTCTGAGCGAAGTCGAAGAGCCGACGTGGCAATCTCCTTGAAAAATAATTGGTGGTTACATGAGATTGCCACGCTCGTTCACCTGCACTTGCAGCGCAGGCGCAAGTGTCACTCGCTCGCAATGACATCTCCTAAATGTATTTCGGTTTTCGTTTCTCCAAAAATGCAGCGACACCTTCTTTATGTTCCGCACGCTTGCCCGCAATCTCTTGCAAATCAGATTCTATTTTTAAAACATCTTCGAGATTGGACAACATCGCTTTGTTAAATGCTTGCTTCGCCAACCCGAACGCGCCGACCGGACCAGATGCTAATTGATTTGCATACGCTATTGTTTCACTAAAGAAATTTGTCGCTGAAAAAATACAATTGACCAATCCCCATTCTAATGCTTGTTGAGCGGAAATGGGCGCGTTGCTGAAATAAGATTCCTCGGCACGTCCGAGACCAATCAATGCGGGCAATAATAATGACACCGCCGAATCAGGGACGAGTCCAATTCCGCTAAAGCCGACAACCAATTTGGTTTCATCCGTTGCAAAACGCAAATCACATGCCAGTGCAATTCCCAACGCCGCGCCTGCACACGGACCATTGACCGCGGCAATCACCGGTTTTTCGATTCGGCGGATTTGGATGACTAGCGGGTTATATGTTTTTTCCAAATGCTCACGATACGAGATCGCGCCGCCGCCCTTCATTTCGGAAATATCCTGGCCCGCGCTGAAGGCTTTGCCTGAACCGGTTAATACGATCACACGCGTTTGCGAATCTTTTTGAGCTTGCGTGAAGGCTTCTTGCAATTCGCTGATCAACTCAACATTGAATGCGTTGGCGCGTTCGGGTCGATTCAGAGTCAGGGTCAGCACACCCACTTGAAGCGCGGAAAGAAGCGAGGTCATATTATAGAAAAGACCAGGCTGTGGGCCTGGTCACTCGGTTTCATCATCATCGGGCGAGTCATCATCGTCCACTTCATATTCAACGTGTTCGCTATCGAGATAAACCCACAAGAGCAAAACATTTCCTTCGGGCGTTTCGACATTGCGAGCCGCCAGAATGGGTGCGGTTTCTTCCAACCCCATATCGTTGCGATAATGCAAATGAATGGGCTGTTTGCTACTCCATGCCCGGTGACAACGTTCGACGAGCGCGTTGCCGTTGAACGTTCGCAGCCGTGTAAGCGCCGGAACCAGTTCGTTTGGGCTTTCGTTCAAGCCCATTGCCCAGCCATCGCTGACTTCTTCAAAGATCGGGGGCGGACCTTCGATGATTGTGATTTTTTCGTCCATGTTAAGAATATACCATAAAAGGAATTACAAAAACCTTGCGATTGCCTTGACCATTCCGGGACCGTAATATACCATGCCGGTATAAATTTGGATAAGCGTTGCGCCCATGTCGAGCCGACGTTTGGCATCTTCGGGATTCATAATGCCGCCTGCGCTAACAATCGGGATTTGGCCGTTCACGCGCTTGACGATGTCTTGTAACATCGCTTCACTCAACGCTTTGAGCGGCTTGCCGCTTAATCCGCCGGTTTCGTTTCGATAGCTTGATCGCAATCCCACGCGCTCCAGAGTCGTGTTCGTTGCGATGATTCCGTCCATGTTCGTGCGCAGGATGACATCGACCGCGTCGTCCAATTCTTGATTGCTCAGATCCGGTGCGAGTTTAACCAGTAATGGCATGCGTCGTTCCAGTTGTTTTTGTTCAATGAGTCTTTGTTGATGAAGATCCTTTAACAATTCTTCGAGCGCATCGCGCGCTTGCAAGCGCCGCAAGCCTTCGGTGTTCGGCGAGCTGACATTGATGGTCAGATAATCTGCAAGCGGTGCGAAGTTTTGGAGCAACGCCAAATAATCGAGTGCGGCTTCTTCGTTTGGCGTGGATTTATTTTTTCCGAGATTGATTCCTAGAATATATCCTTTTACCGGCTTTACGAATCGCTTTCGTTTACGCGGACCGTATCCAAGAAATCGTTCGAGCCAATTAGGCGCCAGTGATGGGTTCAACCGATTCTGAACGAATTCCGTGCCACGGCTTGGAAATCCCATGCGGTTGATGACGGCATCATCTTCGATCAAACGAAAGATGCGCGGCTTTGGATTTCCTTTTTGCGGCAATGGTGTGACCGTTCCAATCTCGATGTGACCGAAGCCCAGCGCGGCGAGTCCTTGAAGAGCAAGAGCATCTTTATCATATCCAGCCGCGAGACCAATTGGATTCTTGAAGGTCAAGCCGAATGCCTCAACCGGTTTGGAAGGCGCATGATAAAGGACTTGCAACATCCAGCGCGATGGCGGTAACCAACCGGCAAAACGAACTGCATTCAGTGTTAGTTGATGCGCGGCTTCAGGATCGAGCTTGAAAAGAGATTTGCGAAAGAAAGGATACATGATTCTCCATGTCATTGCGAGGGCGTACGCGCCCGTGGCAATCGCCTCTAATCATTTTAGGAGATTGCTTACTCTTCGAGTACGATGTCGCTGCGGTCGCAATGGCAATTTAGAACTTTTTCTGCCCGCTTACATTCAGGAAGTATTGAATCACTTCCTCCTCAGGGTGCGGAACATTCATCAGCGCGAACATCGCCGCCAGTTCGCCGCGATGATGCGTCTCGTGGTTGGCAACGTGCATCAGCATTTGATAGATTGGCACGCTGAATGTTTCGCCGCTGAAGTTGCTGTATGTGATCTTGGATTCAAGACTCGCTTCCGTTTGCGATTCGATAAACGATCTCATCTCGGCTTCGATTGTATCCCATCGTTCTTTGACCGATGCAAGCGTTGGAAAGTCATCTTTATCCAAATGCGCTTTAGGAGTAATTCCATGCCAGCGTTGAAGCCAGACCCATTCACTGCTCAGCATGTGGACGAACATGGCATGGACATCGCCCCAACTGTGTCCCTGCATTTGATGTAATTGCTCATTGGCGAGACTCTCGGCGACCGTGAAGTAGCGGCGATTCGCCCAGTAGCTGTAATCATAAATCTGTTGGATATATTCTTTAACATTCATAAAAAACTCCTACTTAACTCGCTTCAATTGTGTCTCGGTGGCTTTGGCTTCAACGCCTTCAGGGTGGATGTTATAAGCAGTAATCGTGAGATGATCCGCATCCACCAATTCAACTTCTGTGCGCCAACCCCAATCGGGACCGCCGTCGAGGTCGGGATAATTGCCCAAGACAAAGAATCCTTTTTCTTTGGCATTGCCCGTACAAAACATAATGGCGGTGTTGTTGTGAAACGAGTCCACCCAACTGGTTTCGTAACGGTCGAGCGTTGTGTTGTATCCAAAAGTGAAGAGACCGTGTTGCGGTTCGTCGTCCATGGAAGTTTGATAGAGGTAGAGTGCGAAGCGTCCATCCAGAATCAGTTGGATACTGCCCTGCGTTTGCGATTCCATCGGCACGCCTTCAGGCTCGAGCCAGGTGAGCGTCTTGCCTGCCCAACTGCCGACGAATTGGGCAAGGAGTTGATGCGGAGTGGATGATGATTTTTCAAATGCCATGGTTAAGTTCCATGCTCAGAGTCTAGCACAGAAATAAAAAAGCATAGAATGCGGATTAGACCGATCAGGCACATTCTCGCGAAGGTTATTGAATAACCCCAATGGACTATTTTATGAATCACTGCCTCTGGCTAAAATATCCCCCAAGAAAGGAAAACCGAAATGAAAAACAGACTGCTCCCATTCCTTGCAACTTTCTTTGGCTCGATTTGTTTTGGCTTGCTCTTCATCGTCATTTTTGTGAATGCTACTCAGGTCAATTGCATTAAACAGTCCACCGGGACTTACACCTGCCAACTGCGGACGCTGTTCCTTGGCAAGTACCTCATCTCCCAGCGCAACATCCAAAACGTGACCGGCATCAACATGGCGGAGAACGATGACGAGAACGGCGCTTCTTATCGCGCAGAGTTCGCCACCTCGAACGGCGGTTCAGTTCCGCTCGACTCCACCTGGACGGACTATGATCCCGTGGCACAACAAGTGAACACCATTAGTTCTCAAATATCATCGGGCACGGATCAAATCTTATATACAGCGAACCCGCCGTGGTGGGTTTTGTTTCTCATCGGCGGATTGGTCATTATGATGATGGTTCTTTCCCCGTTGTTCTTTATCAGAAGATAAAACCGCCCCCTCCGCCGCTGGTGCGGCACCTCCCCCAAATACCGAAGGTATTTGGGGGAGGCAGGTAGGGGCTAATCATTTCAATTTCTCCAGCATCCTCTCCGCTTCCTCATACGCCACCTTGTAATAATACGGCGGACCATCGCACGTGGCGAGTTTCAACATATTTTCATCACAGAGATTATAGAGAACAGGGGAGAAAAAACAAAACATGAAGTGGTGTTCATTATGTTATTTTTCGCAGATCAACATGCGAATTACCGGCTGAAATTTTGTACTTGATTGGTCTATTTGTTTTAGTAGGTTTTTGGCTTTCTGCTATGTTTATTGCGCTAACCATATATAAAATAGCATCTTTTGCCAAACGAAGAACAGAGATTGTCTGAAGATATAACTCACTTGATGATATGTAATTCTTACCGATAAAATTCTTAGAGTATCTTTTAACTAGCAGATAATCATGTGTCATCATGTTTCTGCGGCTATCAATGGTTTTTAGATCAACCTGTTCGCTTTCAAAGTAATCAATACACAAATCTGATAGCGCATATAAACTGTAGTTTTTAGTTGAGATAACCGCGGGCCTCGCGACGCATCTAATTTCGTGTGTCTCACCCTTTGATTGCTTTTCTGCAAAGATGTGCCAGAAATAATCATTGCGTTTGCCAAGCCCAAAATATACATTAGCGATCTTGGCAACTTTATCTAAGACATCGAAACCGCGCATATATGCCGATTTACAAAGTCCTAAATATATACCATGTAAATTGTCATTTTCAATATCAAAGTATGATGTAAGCCTTGAGACATCGTCCTGTGTTTTGCTTTTTGATTGAGAGAGATAAAACAAATAACGCGAAGTAATATATGCTTCCTTTACTTCGTTTAGGATATTAAGCAACTCAGGAACAATTTTGGCATCCTTCGCCTTTGTCGTAATTGGTCCGTATGCAATTTCATCTGATGTCGCTGGTGCTACATTTTGATCACCTACCCATGCGTTTAAAAACAACCCTTCTTTTAGACAAAAACTTTTGTAACGATTTTCTGCAGTTTTTGTTTTTGATAAAGAAATTGGTTTAAGGGGAAGTAATTTGCCTCCATGCGCATCAATAATTGCCTTTAAATCGGCTTGTGAATTCTCGAAAGCTCGTTTTGCCTCTATTCCGCCATAGGAAAGGTGCATATCTGGACCAAGTGCTTGTGAGAGTAAATCATAAGCTGCCATTATATAGTGATGGGTATAGCGACCAGTAATTTGCTGAACCCGTCCAAGCTCAACCCCCAGATTTCCCGCAGCCATTCCATTTCGTGGATCCTCTATCATTGCCTGACTGTAGTTGCTAATAGCCTCGAAACTCCTCCCTAGTGCTGATAAGCAGTTAGCGTAGTTAACCAATATTTGTGAACGCAGAGTTCCAGGAACATTTTTACTATATACAAGCGATTCGCGATAAGCCCTTTTAGCTTTGCGAAGATCATCGTCATTAGGAGCTATTAACTTTGCTCCCTTGAGACGACGTAGTTGATAAATAGAACTGTATCCATTTCCAATGTTATAGAGTAATGATTCTTTTGAAAATTTGTTATCCTGGCTATTGAAGATTGCTTCAAATAGAGCAACGCCTTCACGAACCAAATTCAATTTTCCTAAATCTGTTCCGCTATCTATGAGGATGCCTGCTTGGAATGCTGGTTCAGACACTTTCCTTATTGTTTCAACAGCCTCTTTGTGTTTCCCTTCCTTTTGAAACTTTATAGCCAATCGATAATTTTCTTCATCTTCACTCATAATTTATATACTTTAGCACAAATCGCGGCGGCTGTCAGCTACCGTAGGAGGTCAACACCGCGATAGCCGCTAATATGCCATACACCGAAACCGGCAGTGAGAATGATTTTTCAAATAAAAGCAAGCATCAATAGCTAGTGCTATGCAAGTTGGAAAACAAAAATCCGCTAATGGAAACTACCCACAGGATAATGAAAAATAATAATGGGAGAGCAAATGTCAGGCCGGAAAGAATCGCTGATAAAACATTTTTGCGGAATGCAAACGCAATCCACGCACCGATTGCCATCACAATCGGGAAAATTGGATAAGACCATACCGCAATCACGAATATCCAGGCTTGTGTGGTTTCGCCTGCATCAAAAGCCATAACGGAGGTCGCCGCCACAAGCAGCCAAAACAATAATGAAGCAATTGCCAAGGCTTGCGAAACGATCAACCAGATCAATAATGCTTTGCGGGATTTTGGTTTTTCTTCAATCACGATTTATCTCCTTGATGTCATTCTGAACGACCAAAGGGAGTGACACTTGCACCCCGTTCGGGCCGGGAGCCCGCCGGGGCGAGACGGCCTGCGCTGCACACTTGCCCTGGGTGCGAGTGCCAGGGAGTGCAGGTGAGAATCTCGCCGCGAAGCGGCGGAGACCCTTCGCCTATGCTTCTATCTCGGTTCGACATGTCTGTATGGTAGCTGTATCCTATCTGTATCCTAGCTATATCATATCTATAAGCTAAGTCCGGTCATCCTTCGCTCGTCAGCCGCTCTTCCTTCGCTTATCCTTCGTCGCGGATAGGTTGTGCCCGTAGTGGCAGGATTCCTCGATGATTGGCTAAAATGACTGCTTTCAAACGATGTGAACTTCCGCGCCTTTGTAACTAGTTCCCAGCTCGAATATCCGCGCCGCGCAACCGGCGGATTCAAACGCCCGCTTCATCGCCTCACCGATGCTTGCATCCTGTTTCGACGAGAACGCGATCAAGCTCGGTCCCGCACCGGATAACGCCACTGCGGATGCGCCCGCCTCTTTCGCGGCCTCCATGGCTTCCTGGGCGCCGGGGATCAGCGGCAACCGATACGGTTGATGCAGCGCATCCTCCATGACTTTGCCGAGCAAATCCAAATCGCCCGTGCGGAAGGCTTCGGTCACCAGCACCGCGCGGCTGATGTTGTGAACCGCGTCTTTCATCGGGACGTGTTTCGGCAATGCGGCGCGTGCCTGTTTGGTCGTGAAATGAAAATCGGGCAGCACGATTGTAATGGCACATCCTGCTACATCTAATTTGCGTGCGATGATCTTGCCTTCATTCACAACCGTCGCGACCAATCCGCCTAACAATGCCGGTGCCACGTTATCGGGATGTCCTTCAATTTCCGTTGCGAGATTCAAGATGTCGGTGTTGGATAGTGCATTGTTCATCATTGCGTTGGCGCCAAGCAGACCGGTGATGATGGCCGCGGCCGATGAGCCGAGTCCAGAAGCCAGCGGGATGCGATTCATGCAATGGATATTCACTCCCCGCATCTTTTCGCCTGCCGATTCATAGACGCGTCGCATCGAACGCACCACGAGATTTTTAGCATTGGGTGCGAGTCTATCTACGCCTTCGCCTTCGATTCGCAAAGAGAATTTTTCTGCGGCTGTGAACTCAGTTTCATTCCACAGATCGAGAGCGAGTCCCAGCGCGTCGAAGCCGGGACCTAGGTTGGCAGATGTGGCAGGGACTTTTACGAATACTTTCATGTCGATTTTTGTACCGCGAAGCACGCAAAGCCCGCGAAGATTCTTTGAATATTTTCTTTGCGCACTTAGCGCTCTTGGCGGTTAATCTCTTAAAATAATTTCTTCCAACGCATCCAACTTTGGCGGTACAACGCGCGGCTTCGGCATATCCTTCGTGATGATGTCCGGGTCTTTCAATCCGTGTCCTGTGCAAATCGCCACGATGCGTTTTCCTTTCGGGTTCAATTTGCCGCTTGCGATTTCAATTGCTAATCCCGCCAATCCCGCCGCGGACGCAGGCTCCACCCAAATCCCTTCGAGCGACGCCAGTAACTTTTGCATATCCAGAATTTGTGCATCGGTTGCGGCGATGATTCGCCCCTTCGATTCTTCCGCGGCTTGCAAAGCTTGTTCGCCGCGCGCCGGTTTGCCGATGCGGATCGCCGTCGCAACCGTTTCTGGATTTTCAACAGCGTGACCCAAAACGAGCGGCGCGGCGCCCGCGGCTTGGACTCCTAACACTTGCGGCAAGCCGGTTGACTTCAATTGATTATATTGTTTAAATCCAGCCCAATAAGCTGTGATGTTTCCCGCGTTCCCAACCGGCAGACACAACCAATCCGGCGCAGACTCCAGCACATCGCAAATTTCAAACGCTGACGATTTTTGTCCCTCGATGCGATATGGATTGATCGAGTTCACCAAACAGATTGGATGCTTGTTTGTGATCTCAACAACCATTGTTAGAGCATCATCGAAGGAGCCGTCAATTTGAATCACTTGGGCACCGTATGCCACCGCGCCGGCCAATTTCCCCGCCGCAACTTTGCCTTGTGGAATCAGCACGATGGATTTCATTCCGGCGCGCGCCGCGTATGCCGCGGCAGACGCGGCTGTGTTGCCGGTCGAGGCGCAAATAACGGTCGTTGCATTTCGTCCGTATGCTTCGCTGACGGCGGCGGTCATGCCGCGGTCTTTGAAAGAACCAGTTGGGTTGAGTCCTTCATATTTGATGAACAACTCAAAGCCGCCGCCGAGTTGGTGTGACAATTTTTTAGCGGGAATCAAAGGCGTGTTGCCTTCAAGCAGAGTTATAGTCCGCGTGTGAGGCGGGAGATTTAATAAATGTCCGTATTGGGGAAGAACGCCTTGATATGTCATAGTATAAAAATCTTGGAACACAATATTTTGTGTCCCAACGTAATTCATCCTTTCAGTGGCGGTGCGTCTTTATCATAGACAAAGACTTGAATATCCAATCCATCATTGTTGAGAAAATCCAGCGCAGGTTGAAAGGTGGCATCCTTGATCTTTTGCATATCGCCCGCCGGCGCAAGCACAGTGATGCGCGCCTCTTCATCGGACATCTTGGTTACTTTCATCTGTGCCGCCGCGCACGCCGTGCTGATCTTCGATTGCATCTCTTGAATGGCTCCATCAACGGTCATATCCCGGCTCCTGATTTAATCTGCATAAAATTATAAACCACTCGTGATAAGATTTAGCTATGAACTTTTCCCAGATCACCGATGACTTGTTCATTGGCACCACGCCGCGCCGCAAAGATTATGATGCGTTGCGCGATTTGGGCGTGCGTCTCGTCATCAACATGCGCTTCACGCGCGGACCCAAGCCTCATTTCCGCGATCTGCATATTCAATATCTCTGGCTGCGCACCTTTGACAACCCGTTGATTCCGATTCCGATGCGGGCATTCACGCGCGGCGTGAATGCGGCGCTGGATGTCATTCATCAGGGCGGGAAAGTTTACGTTCATTGCGCGCATGGACGTCATCGCAGTGTGGCGATGGGCGCCGCGATCTTGATCGCACAGGGCTTGTCCGCTAATGAAGCGATTGAGTTGATTAAAGAACGTCGCCTTGCGGCTGACCCCGACATATTTTATATTCGACGACGCATTCACTTCTTTGAGCGCCGCTGGAACTTGATCAAGCAATTGACTTGAGCTTTATCATTTTGCCATCGTTGCAATCGTCACACCCGCGCCGCCTTCGTTATCCTTTGCTTCTTCGAACGATTTAACATATGGGCTGTCTTTCAACATGATGCGGACAGCCTCGCGCATTTTGCCCGTTCCTTTTCCATGCACGATTCGCACGAACAGCAATCCCGATGAATAGGCTTTCTCCAAATATTTATCCAACTCATCGAGTCCATCTTCGACCAATTTGCCGCGCAGGCTGATTTCCATGCCAGGCGATTTCATGATCGACGATTTTCGATTTTCGATTTCCGGTTCGTTTTGCGTTTTTTGTTTTTGCTGATCGCTGAGCGCTGATTGCTTTCTCTCCAAATCATTTAATTTGGCTCTGATGCGTAGTGTGCCAATCTGAACTTCCGCATCTGACTCACTCAAAGCGGTTACGATGCCTTCAGACTTTAGCGAAGCGATAAAAACTTTTTCGCCCAACTTCAATGACGATGTGCTGACGTCAGAAGCCTGAGACTTTCTTTCAACCGGCGCCTGAATCTTTTCTTCAAAAGATTCTAGCTTTTGTTCCATCGCTTTAATCGCATCGAGTGGTTGCCGCGCTTTCTTCAATTGTCCTTTTAATGATTCAATGTTTTGTTTCAGAACGGCAACTTCGAGTTCGCCTTCAGCGCGCGCTTTGGCTAACACTTCGCGGCGTTCGTCTTCGATCTTCTCTAAACGCTTTTCGAGTTCGCGTGTTTGACTCTCAAGTCTTTCACGCGCCTTCTCAAGCTTTTCTCCTGCGCGCGAAGTACGATTGCGTTCCTTGCGAATATCATCGAGCAGTTTGTCGGCGCGCAGATCGTCAGGGTTGATCTCGCTCTTCGCCGCGGCGACCAGCTGGGGATCGAGTCCGAGGCGCTGCGCAATGGCTAACGCGTTGGAACGTCCCGGTAATCCAATTGTCAAATGATACGTCGGGCGCAGAGTCTGGACATCGAATTCCAGTGAAGCATTGACCACGCCATCCGTGCTGTGCGCGAAAGTTTTGAGTTCGGGATAATGGGTTGCGACGAAAGTCATGATGCCGCGTTCGATGAGATGACTAAGAATCGCGCGCGCCAGAGCAGCGCCTTCCTGCGGATCAGTACCTGCGCCGAGTTCATCGAGAATCACCAGCGAACGCGCGTCGGCTTTCTTTAAGATTCGGATGATGTTGGTGATGTGCGATGAAAACGTGCTGAGCGATTGCTCAATGGATTGCTCGTCGCCGATATCCGCGAAGATATCGTGAAAACATGGAAGTTCCGAGCCGCTCTGCGCCGGGATATGCAGTCCGCTTTGAGCCATGAGCGCCAGCAAGCCAACGGTTTTGAGTGAAACCGTTTTGCCGCCGGTATTCGGTCCCGTGATGACAAGCGCGCGCGTTCCAGCTTTTGGATTGATATCAATTGGCACAACATTGTTTGGATCAAGTAATGGATGACAAGTTTGAAGAAGGCAGATAAGCATTTCGCTTTTAGCATTTAGCTCGTGCGTTTCATTCTTAGCTAATCGCTGATTGCTAGTGGCTGATAGCTGGTGAAGTATCGGTTCGCTTGCACGAATCTCTTCGGCATATTTTGCTTTTGCAAACGCGAGATCAAGCAATGCAAGATTTTCGATTCCATATTTGAGTTCCGCCGCGTGCTCTCCAACTTGCGATGAAAGTTCGGCCAGGATGCGGCGTTCTTCATCGCGTTCAGCAAGTTCGAGTTCACGCACTTGATTATTAAGTTCGACCACAGGCAACGGCTCGACAAATAATGTTGCGCCCGACGAGGATTGATCGTGAACAATGGCTTTGATACTGCTTTTGAATTCGGCGCGCAATGGGATGACATAACGCCCATCACGTTGCGTAATGATCGGCTCTTGCAGTTTATTGGCTGAGTCGGTTAAATATTTTTGCAGGCGCGACATCAAACGGTCGCGCGCGACGCGGACCTCGCGGCGGATGTTCGCTAATTTATCCGAGGCTGAATCCAAAACTTCGCCGCGTTCTGAAAGCACGCGCGTGATCGCATCGATGATGCCAAAAGGTTCGGGGAGTCCAATTGCAAGTTGTGCGAGACGCGGAGTTTTTTCCGCAGAATGTGCAAGAGATTTTTTTAAGTCGCGGCAAGCCATCAGCGTGGATTTAATTTCAAGCATTGCTTGCGGCTCAAGTACTCCGCCGCGCGCCGCGAGATCAGCATATGGTCGAATATCATGTGAGCCGCCGATGCTAAGATCACTTGTGGAAAGCAAAAGTCTTGCTTCAGTTGTTTCCGCAAGCAAACGCGTCACTTCATCAAAGTTGTTCGAAGGTTGAAGCGCACGCGCTAAATCTGCCGAGGCCGAGAAATCACAATAGCGCGCTAAGCGGTCAAGGATTTTGTCGTATTCGAGAACGTGCAGAGTTTTAGAATCCATTTGAGGAGAATTAAAATTTAGAAATATGAATCATTGATCTCTTTGTGCGGCTAGCGCCGCACCGATCATTCCTGCTTCGTTCAACAACTGTGCGGGCACAACCGGAACTTCGATATTCAATAACGGTAGAAATTTTTCGTGTTCCTTGCTAATGCCGCCGCCGATAATGAACAGGTCGGGCCAGAAAAGTTTATTCATCATTTCGAGATATCGATTCAGACGTTTGGCAAATTTTTCCCACGAGAGATCATCGCGTTGACGAGCGGCATCCGAAGCGCGCGCCTCGGCATCTTTGCCTTTGATCTCGATGTGGCCGAACTCTGTGTTAGGCAACAGATTGCCTCGATAAAAGATGGCTGAACCAATCCCGGTACCAAGCGTGACCATGATGACGCTTCCTTGCTGACCGCGGCCCGCGCCAAAAGACATTTCCGCCAAGCCTGCCGCGTCTGCATCGTTGATCATGGTGCATGGTAGCCCCGTTGTCTTCGTGAACAAATCATCGGCGTTGACCCCGACCCACTTTTCGGAAATGTTGGCGGCCATCATTGCCACGCCCGCTTTGATGGGTGCGGGAAAGCCGATGCCGATCGGACCTTTCCAATTAAACGACTGTGCGATCTGTTGGACAACCTCCGTGACCGGTTTCGGCTCGGCATTGCCCGGAGTTTTGATTCTGATTCGTTCAGCGACCAGCTTGCCGGTGACGACATCAACCGGCGCGCCCTTGATACCCGATCCGCCTACATCAATACCTAGGATTTGAGAAGGATTCTTTTCTAGCATTTGAGCCTCCACGCAAGGAGAATTATAAACGCAGAAAGCTCTTTGAAAGAATCAAAACTAAAAACAAGAGCGACCGTTGCGGCCGCTCTTGTTTGATTACACCTTATTGATTTACCACTCTGACCACTCACCTTTGGGATGAACCCAAACCGCAGTGATGGCTTCAGCAGTGAACATTTCGTTGAAGCCTGCCAGGAAATCTGCATCTTCATAATATCCCATCATCTCATCGGGACGAGTCCAAACATCCACGCCAAACCACTCCATCGCCTCAGGCGAACCCGGAGCGGCCATGCGGAAATAGGACTCGTGGGAAAGATTCCCTGCCTTGCGCGCCTTGCTCAATGTTTTGACAATCGCTGAGTTGTGGAGCTTACGCGACTGATCCATGTTTTTGACCGTGCCTCGGGCGGTGGTGACGAAGCGGTCATTTATCCCTGATGGAGCGGGAATGTGATAACTGACGAATCCATCCACCGATGCCCACACAACCGGATCGCGTTGGCTAAATATTTGCCCTGCTTGTTCCTGAACCGTTGGGTTGGCGAAGAAATTATTCAAGCCATCCATGCTGTTCCAAATATCGAGGATCAGGAATTCGCCCGCGCCTTTTTTCGGCGCTTCCATTGGCACGTACACCATATGACTGAGATCGCCGAGGGATTTCGCGGCAGCGATATTGGCGGGCGCGCCTGCCGTTGAGTTGTGAAGTTTGCGTGCCGCTTCCACTGTGGGCGATGCAAGCGTCCCGCGAATCGAAAGTAGAAACAACGATAAATCTGTACTCATAGTTCTCTCCTTTTTGAATTTGACAGAGTTGGTCCTTCCGTCTGCTTTCACTTAATAAGACGGGAAAACTCTATCAAATTCATCGGTCAAACCGTGAGCGGTAAACCAAACTTTGAGAATAGCTTGCCATCAAAAGCGAGGAAATCATTGATCTCGATAATTTGTCCGTTTTCGATACTGAGGATGTGAAGTGCCGCGGCATGATAGATTCCAGACGAATCCATTTGATAAACCGCGAAAGCCGGGCAACCATTCGCTCGCACCGCTTCAAGCCGGACCCGAAACGGGCTCGCGCTTTTGAAGAGATAGCCATCCAAAAAAGTTTGAATGTCTGCGCGCCCGCCAAACCAAACCGGGATGGGCGGCATGGTCAACGCTACATCTTCGCGCAGTGTCGCAACTAGTGCATCGGAATCAGCCGCTTCCCACGCGGCGACATAACGCGTTAGCAATGAAGACAGTTGCTCATCGAGGTGAATTGTTAAGGGTTTATGTTCCGTTTTCTTCATTGTTTCGCGGGCGCGCTGTAAAGCGCTGTTGACCGCGGCAGTTGTCATATCGAGAATCTCAGCCGCCGCGTTGGCATCCCAACCCATCACGTCACATAAAAGCAAGACTGCGCGCTGCCGACCCGGAAGTTTTTGGAGTGCGGCGACGAAAGCCAATGTAATGCTTTCACGGACCTCATAACGCGCTTCGGGATAAATATCCGGTTGTCCGTCGATCATCTCATCGGGGAAGGGTTCGACCCAGATAACTTCCTGCGAAGGCGGCGGCAACGGTCGGGTTGGATCCCCGCGTGCATATAATTCTTTGGAGAGTCCGCGCCGCTTGCGATTATCAAGAGCATCGAGACACGCATTGGTCGCGACCTTGTATAACCATGCGCGCAGTGATGCTCGTCCTTCAAATGTATCGAGGTGTCTCCAAGCACGCACGAGTGTTTCCTGCAACATATCCTCGGCATCCTCGAAAGAACCAAGGATGCGATAACAATGTACGAGCAATTCGTGCCGATGTGGTTCGATCAATTGGGCAAAGGATTCTTGATCTCCTGCTTGCGCGGATTCGAGATATTGAGCTTGTTCGTTCTTTATTTGACTATCGGTTTTCATGCGATACCTGCCAAGTGTCGATTCGTTTTAACAATCTTATCATTTAAAACATATCAACCTTTCTATTTATGACTCTTCAATGCAATATGTTGCTTAGGAACGATAGCGCGGTGGTTCCCCAAACATCTATACCCAACGCATCTTTTCCGCCACCGCCGAAACAGTGCATTACTGCTGTGCCGAACGGCGGAAAGATTTGCAGAGCATAAGGCTTGCCCAATTTTTGAAACTCGGGTCCTAATGTGAGCCCGGGTTCGAGGCTTGCATCATGGGCGGGATGAACAATGAGTGTTGGAATGTTGATGTTATCTACAGCTTTAAGGAGCCGTTGTTGCATAAACGGAACAGCATCCCAGCTTTCTGCGTCAGGAGACATTGCCACCGCGGCTTTATATCCTCCTCCATGTTCCGCACCAAGTAGAGTTTGAGTTCCACCATAGGAACAGCCAACGACGGCGATCCTATTCTTGTCAATGTAGGGCAGACTCTCTAGGTAATTCAGTCCAGAAAGTTGGTCATCCAGTTCTGGTCCTTCCATCAACTGCACAAAGAGTTGATCTGAGGCAGTACGGCCATGCGCCTGAAACTCTTGCTGAAGTTGATCTTGAATATATTCACCTTGCGATCCACCTTGCCCGCGCCGCACTGGGTCAACGACCACATAACCGGCCGGCACAAAGACTGAGGCGATATTATTAAACTCATTTTGCGGTGTTGGATTCGGCTCACTGCCATGATTCCAAATGATTGCCGGAAACGGCCCCGGTCCGCTTGGCTTATAGAGATAACCCACCAAACTGAGACCATCGCTCTGAAGCGTGATTTGTTCCGCCTTTAAAGGCTGGGTAAGCGGCGGTAGAGGCGGTTGTGATACTCCGGTAGGGTTGGGCGAGAGCGCGTTGGCAAGAAACGATAAGACATCAGAACTCAACCAGTGAAAGCCATTCCCATCGCCGAAACAAAGTCCTTGTTCATCGTCTGCACCAAAGGGCGGATAAATTTTTAAGCTGTATGATTTGTTGAGGCGCAGAAACTCCTGTGCGAGTGTATAACCGGGCTCAACACTCGTATCTTTTTCCGGATGAATGAGGAACACGGGGATGTTGATGCTGCTGACGGCTTTGGTTAGAGTCTGTTGCAGAAGCAGATTGCTATCCCAACTCTCCGAGCCGGGCGATATAGCAATAGCAGCTTTATATCCAGCATTTTGTTCCGCCGCGAGTATCGTCTGAATTCCACCGTATGAACAACCGGCAACTGCCAGACGATTTTGATCCACATAAGGCAGAGTCTTGAGATAAGTCAACCCGGCGAGTTGATCATCCAATTGCGAGCCTTCCATCAATTGGACAAATAATTGCTGTGAAGCGGCAGCTCCGCTTGAGCTAAGTTTTTGCTGAAGCTGATCTTGGATATATTCACCTTGCGATCCACCTTGCCCTTCGCGCATTGGGGCAAATACAACATAACCGGCTGGAACCAAAATGTTGGCTATCGCATCTAATTCAGGACCTGAGGTTGGATCTTGCTCATTGCCATGATTCCAAACGACAGCGGGGAACGTTCCGTCGCCTGCGGGCTTGTATAAATATCCAACTAGAGTCAAGCCATTGTTTGTGAAGGTGACGCGCTCAGCGGATAATCCCGGTGTGGCAGTAATTGAAGGCAGCGGTGTGACCGTTGTCGCGGCGACAGCAGCGGGCGGAATGGAAGCGGGCGCGACCTGATTCGCACATGCAAGAATGGCAATTGCCAAGATCAATGCTGCAAAGCGAAAACGGTATGAACTCAACATAAGATTATCCTTTCTAAAAAAACTACTTCTAAGATTTTTCGACTTGATTAACACTAAAGATCTTTATAGGATAATAATTTCGGACAATCGTTCAGCTTGAAATCGTTAATTTATAATGGTTGCTTCATCGGCATGCCGGGCTTGCGCGGATAAGTGGGCGGCGTAGCGTGGGATTTATTTACGATCACGAGATAGCGATCATCGGGCACGCCGGGTAAATTGACTTGGATCACTTGTTGCAATTTTCCGCCCAATAACTTCATGACCTTTTCAGCGGATTGCGCTTCAGCGGGTCCGCTTTCGCCTTTTTGAGCAAGCATAATTCCGCCAATGCGAACCAACGGCAAAAGATATTCCGAAAGAACGTTCATGCTTGCAACCGCGCGTCCGACCGCACAATCATACGTTTCGCGGTGCGCGGACATTTGCCCAATATCTTCGGCGCGCTTTTTGATTACTTCCACATTTTCCAATCCGATCATACGGATGATATGTTCGCAGAACATGGCTTTCTTGCCAACCGATTCGATCAACGTCACGCGCATGGACGGATATAAAATTTTAAGGGGAAGCCCGGGGAAACCCGCGCCCGTTCCAACGTCCACGAGATGATGCGGCGGGTTTGCGCCCCATGCCATCACACACGAAAACGAGTCGAGGAAATGTTTGGTGCGAATCGATTCCACGTCTTTGATGGCGGTGAGATTGAACTTTTGATTCCAATCCAATAGTTCCCGCTCATATGTGACGAGTCCCATTACTTGCCGCCCCGTTAAATGAACGCGAAAAAGTTCTTGCGCCTCGTGAACAAGTTTTTCCATATGAGAAAATTATACCCCTCTGCTTTTTGCGCAGAGGGGTACATTGGGGTTATTGTTTGGTCGCTTCAACTTTTGGCTTGCGTTTGAAAATCAAGCGAAAGAGCCAGCGCACAATCAGGAAGAGGATGAAGACCGGAATAGCGATGCTGATCAATACCGGCAGGAGATACAAGAAGAACCAAATTAGGAAACTCACGAAGCCTTGCCAGAAATAGATCAGGTTCTGAATCGCATCGCGTGCTACACCTTGCGGCTTCCATCCGCCGACTTGAATCGGCTTGATGGTTTCTTCAGCAACCACATGAACCGTAATCGCTGAAAGTTGTGCGGCTTGTTGATCGTATTGGATTTGACCTTTCAAGACATCAATGTCGCTGTCCACTTGTTGTAGTTGTTGATATACATCCAGCACATCCTGAGTCTTGGTCGCGTTCTGCATAATGAGCGTCAATTGATTGGCGGCGGCTTCTTTGGCGGTCAACTGTGATTGTAGGTCAACATATTGGCTGGTAATATCTTCACCTGTTTGCGTCTCGTTTTGGACATCCACTGTGTTCTGCTTAATCTGATTTAGCGCGACATCCAATTGATCTTGCGGCACACGGATAATAATCTGAGCATCCGCTTGTTCAGTACCATCTGGCGCATAGGTATTACCAATATTTTCCGATACTAAGCGACCTCCCATTGTCTTTGCCATCTGCTCGATTTGAGCCACGCGCGTCTTGACATCTTGAACAACGATGGTTAATTCAGCGGTTTGAACGACAAGTCGCTGGGTATCCGGAGCCGTGACATCACTGCCGGTCCCTGATCCGCTGGCTTGAGCGGATTTCAACGCGTCACTCGGAAGCGGGAGGGCCGGCGCTGAAGTAGCGGCAGGCGCTTCGATCATCGGTACGCCGCCCTCTAAAGATTGCGCGTTTGATTCAGGCGCAGGAGTTGCCGCAGCTCCACATCCGGAAAGAATTAATGATGCGGCTATCAAAAGGACAAAACTTAATCGTTTCATTTCTGTCTCCATTTGGAACATAAGGTGAATTACCTTACAGACGAATCCCGCTAAAAATAGTTCCAGCCCACCGTTATTTAAACGCTTTCCCATTTTCATCTCGTTTGAAAATGGGAAAGCGACTACCAGCCTTCGCCAAGCCTCACGGCATGTTTTTCAGGCAAGCCTGCTTCGCGCAGGCGCTGTTGAACTTCCTCTACGTTATATTGCACGCGGTGCGCTTCCCATTGGCGTGTTTCCGTTTCATAGATTGCATACGCGGCGCGCGGATCGCGGTCGCGCGGCTGGCCGACTGAACCCGGATTTAAAATCATGCGCGGAGTTAACTCAATCGGACGGTTAACCTTAACAGATTCCAAAGTCACGCGGTCATTGTCTTCATTTAACTGGAATATGCACTGGATGTGCGAATGTCCGACAAAACAAAACGGCGTATCAAAATGATCGAAGTTCAAACGCGCGGTCAATGTATTCAGCACGTATTCCCATAAAGGGTCACGCGGACTGCCGTGTGCCATCGTCACTTCGCCGCGCACTTTGGTGGACTGCGGCAGGGAACGCAGGAAATCCATATTATCTGCGTTGAGCACCTTTTCGGTCCAAACTAACGAACGGCGCGCGTCGCCGTTGAATGATTCGAAAGCCATTTTCCCAATAATGGCCATATCATGATTTCCCATGATGCAGGTTAAATGCACCATTTCGCGCACCTGCTCGACCACCGCATTCGGATCAGGACCATACCCCACCAGATCGCCAAGGCACCAAGTCTCATCAACTTGACCCGCGTCTTTGAGCACGGTTTCCAACGCGGTGTAATTTGCATGAATATCCGACATAACCAAAACGCGCATCATTACTCCAAAAGCGCCGCAGTGTATTCGATGATCGCTTCAGCCACTTCGGCTTTGCTCATCAGCGGCAACGATTCTTTTTTCCCGTTCTTAAACAATAACGTGACGCGGTTGGTTTCCACACCAAACCCCGCGTCGCCGGATGCAATATCATTTGCAACAATAAAATCCAATTTCTTCGACTTGAGTTTTTCGTTTGCATTGACTAATAGATCGCGCGACTCGGCCGCAAAGCCAACCACAACTCGCGGCCGCTTCTTTCCGGACCGATGTTCTGCTACCGCTTTCAAAATATCTTCCGTCTCTTCGAGTTCGATCTGCGGAATCCCTTCCCGTTTCTTCATCTTGTTCTTCGCGGTTTTCTTCGGGCGAAAATCTGCGACCGCCGCTGCCATAATCAATGCATCGGCTTTTGCTGACTCACTTAATACATTCTTATACATTTGCTGAGCAGATTCTACTTCGATTACGTTTGCGCCAACTGGCACCGATAAATTTGTCGGTGTAGTAATCAAAGTGACTTCTGCCCCGGAATCAAGCGCGGCTTGCGCCAAAGCATATCCTTGTTTGCCGGATGATTTATTGGTGATGACTCGCACGGGATCGAGAGGTTCCTGTGTACCTCCAGCCGTGACTAAAACTTTTTTATCGGCGAGCAAGCCATTTCGTCCGAGCACGAGGCGAATATGTCCGATAAGTTCAGCCGGTTCGAGTAAACGTCC
>JBAUMB010000205.1:0-9717 GCA_049578465.1 Anaerolineales bacterium | reverse complement strand
ACCCCAACCTGATTGAGGCAGATATTGTTTCCCTCAATTACAAGTTGACTTTATTTATCGTCAGCCAACGAGCCAATGGCGCGCAATAATCCAAGCACCATCACGCCCAGCTTAATACCTTCACCCGCGGTGATGGCAGTTTCGCGTTCACCTTTTTCCGCTCGGCGATTGAGGAGCATTGCCGCTACCAATCCGGTCGCGGCTCCGATCAATGCACCAATAAACAAAGTTCGGGTTTTCTTCATGGGATGAGTCCTTTCTTATTTATGTTCAACAAATTTATTGATCTGCGATTTGATGATATCAACAAACAATATAGGCTTGACGATCATTTCGGTGCCGCTTTTAACATAGCCTTCGATTCGATAAACGAATCTTTGCGCCTGATTCGAATACGGCGGGATCAAGCTAATCAATCTCGCTAATAAATAAATGATCCCCAATAAAATGGCGAAGACTATCAATCCTGCGATCATGATTGGGAGCACCAACCAAATGGTTGAGATCGCCGCCCAGCGAGCAACATCGCCGTTATTGCGGAAAGTGGCCATGCTGGTAATAGCAATCACTGCGATGAATACCAGAACGGTTAGCAAAATGGGCAGCAGGATTTGAGTCCACATTTGCCTGCGATGCAATTGAAGGGATGGATGATCTTGAGGAAATGGCAGCTTGGATTTCATTTCCTCTATTTTAACATAAGAAATGACACAGCAACGCTGTGTCATTTCTGTTTTCTAAAGATGTCCAACCGATGTTTTTTATCGGCGATTGCGCAGGAACGTTGGGATATCCAAATCGTCACTGCCGTAGGTGGTCGGCGAAGAAGGAGCAGGTTTGGATTCTGTCGATGGTTTAAGTTCCGCACCGACGCTGACGGATTCACTGGGACGAATAAAATGCGTCGGTTGGCTGGCCGGTTTCTCGGTCCGCGTGCTGAGACGTTCAAGAGCGCGTCTCGGTACGCCGCTCCGCTCAAAGCCGGTCGCAATGACGGTGACGCGAATCTCATCGCCCATATCCGGATCAATGACCGCGCCGAAGATCATGTTGACATCCGGATGCGCGGTCTCGCGAATAATCGCTGCGGCTTGATTAACTTCAAAGAGAGTCATGTTCGGTCCGCCGGTGACGTTGAACAAAACGCCGCGCGCGCCGTCAATGGTAATGTCAAGCAATTGACTCGATATCGCTTGTTCAGCGGCGGTCTTGGCGCGGTCTTCGCCTGAGCCGTGACCAACTGCCATAAGCGCCGCGCCGCCTTCGGACATAATCGTGCGTACATCGGCAAAATCGAGATTGATGAGACCAGGGATCGTGATCAATTCAGAGATGCCCTGAATGCCTTGATGCAGAACTTCATCCGCCATGCGGAAGGCAGTTTGCAGACTCGATTTTTTATCAGCGATCTGAAGTAGGCGATCATTCGGAATCGAGATGAGCGTGTGCGCATGTTCTTTCATTTTCATGATGCCAGCTTCCGCGGCTTGCGAACGTCGTCCGCCCTCAAACGTGAACGGACGAGTCACAACACCGATGGTCAATGCGCTGCATTCTTTTGCAACTTGCGAAACGACCGGCGCCGCGCCAGTTCCGGTTCCGCCCCCCATACCGGCCGTGACGAAAACCATATCCGCGCCTTTGAGCACGCTGTAAAGTTCATCGGAAGATTCCTCCGCGGCTTTGCGTCCTACTTCGGGATCGCCGCCTGCGCCGAGTCCGCGCGTAAGCTTATCACCGAGTCGAACGCGGATCGGTGCTTTGGAAAGTGTCAGCGCCTGCGCGTCGGTGTTGGCGGCGATAAATTCGACGCCTTCGATTCCTTCTTCGATCATACGGTTGACAGCGTTCTGTCCGCCGCCGCCCACGCCGATTACTTTGATGCGCGCGAAGGTTTCAACGGGTTGATGTTTATTAGTTGAGTCCATTTGTTCCTCCATGGTTCAGTCCTTTTTCCTTATCATTGATATTTCCTGGAGAACATGGGAATGATTTTAACACCATGTTCTTTGTTTGAGGAGGTTTTGAGTGTGCGAGTTATCCACAGGATTGTAACTGTGCGCACGATTGACATCACCTCATCGTCCATCATCATTGCTACGGTAATAATCTCTTAAACCAATCTTTAGCTTTATCCAGATTCATATTGTTCTCTCCTTTTGAATGGCGGCGTTTATTGGGCTTGCCTGAATTTAATTCGTGCTCATTCATTGTCAATGCCCAATGCAATAATCCAACGCTGGTTGCGAACGCGGGGGAATTCAAACGATCTACTAAACCTTTAAGATTTTCCGGTTGCGCGGTGCGGACGTGCATATTCAGCACTTCACTGGCCACGCGTTTGATTCCGGGTAATGCGCTTGTGCCTCCGGTCAACACCATACCAGCCGGGAGCAAGCCATCATATCCGGAGCGTTTGATCTCCTGCATAATCAATGAAAACATTTCAACAGTCCGCGCTTCGATGATGTGTGCCAGTTCTTGACGATTGATCTGCACCGGATGATCTTCACCGAATGGGCGGATGCTGAAATATTCTTCCGCACCGATTTCGGATCGGACCGCGTGCCCTTGTTGCTTTTTGACATCCTCGGCTTGAGTCACCGGCAATCGCAATCCATGTGCGATATCTTGCGTAATGTGATTGCCTCCAACGGCGAGCACCATCGTGTGCCAAACATTTCCATCGACATAAATTGCGAGGTCCGTTGTTCCGCCGCCGATATCGCAAACCGCCACGCCTATTTGTCTTTCCTGTTCGGTCAATACCACTTCGGCGGAGGCAAGTGGATTCAACACAAACCCTTGAATCTCAACTCCGGCTGAACCGATGCATTGACGCAGATTATCCACCGTCGCGGCCGAGGCCGTGATGATATGCGCTTCCACCTCGAGACGATAACCGTGCATTCCAATCGGCGTGCGTATGCCTTCTTGTCCGTCCACGCTAAAGCCGCGCTGAATGACATGGATGATCTCGCGGTCATGTGGGATTGCAATCGCGCGTGCCTGATCCAGTGCGTGCACAACATCCGACGCATCAATGACTCCGCCGGGAATGGCGATTGCGCCTCGGCTGTTCACCGACGAAACATGCGCGCCCGCCAAACTGACCAACGCAGATTCAATCTCAAGCCCGGAGGTTTGCTCGGCGCGTTCCACCGAATTTGTGATCGCCTGCGATGCCGCGGCCAGATCAACGATCACGCCTTTGCGGATTCCATCGGACGGTTCGATGCCCACACCGAGAATGCGAATCGAATTTTCATCCTCGATGCGCCCAACGAGGGTACATATTTTGGTCGTGCCAACATCAATGCCTACAACAATTTCTTCCATGTTATTGACTCAAACGATAGTATGGTGCGCTCGGATATTGAACGCTGATGAATATCGGATAAATGCCGCGCTGGAGCAAAGAACTCACCAGCGATTGATAAACCTTTAATCTCACAGTCATTTCTTGCGCATCGCTTCCAAAGTAAGCTTGCCAGCCGCGGCTGTCGGACCAACCTAATCCATAATGCGGATCATACGTGAGAGTTGCTCCGGATGGAATATTCGGCGCGAGGATTTGAATGGCTTTGACCATGTCAGCGGAAACATAAGGAGTGGGTGATAGCGCATCATCCGCGGACGACAGACCGTGCGGCGGCGAAGCGAGCGCGTTTACACTGATGAGGTGATCCGCCGAGCCGCGCGGGCGAAATGCAATTCCATCTGCATCAATCCATGTGTATCCACCGTTTTGTTGCCACAAGATAACCGGCTGTCGTTCGGTGATATTGACGGAAAGGACATTCGGCAGAGAAAGAGTTACTGTAGCGGAAGCCAGCTCCGGGTAGCTGATGCGGATGCGCTTTTCTAATTCAGATGGCAGAAGCGTAAAGATCGGTTGTCTCGCTGAATTTAAAACCGTATTGATTTCATCTGCCGATATTCGCTGATTGCCAGTGATTTGCGCTGTCGTGATGCGGAACATCGGTAAAGTCCATGCAAGGTAAAGAGCCGCGCCTAATAAGAGCGAAATAAAAAATGATAGCAAACGCCAGCCAACTTCAAAGCGCGGCAGAGTAATAGCGGGCATGTGAATTTGAATTCCGGGCATCGAGAATGCGGCTTGGTAACGCCGTCGCGTTTTTGATCGGTTCGTGGATTGCGCTGCAATAGTTCCAACTTTTTCGCGTGAGGTGATGGCTGGCAACGGACGCGTGACCTGTTGTGATGATTTCACAACCCGCTTTTTTGATTGCTCGCGGCGGCGCAATCGGACGGCCTCAGCACGAGACAAAGTATGATTATCGCTCATGATTGACTCCGATAGGTGTGAGATGTGCGGTCGCGTTCCGCTTTACGTTGCATCGCAAGCTCGATCAAACGATCCACCAGTTCAGCATAGCTCATGCCGCTGGCTTCCCATAACTTTGGATACATACTGATCTTTGTAAAGCCGGGAATGGTATTGAGTTCATTGAGATAGACTTCACCGGAATCTTTATCGAGAAAGAAGTCTACGCGCGCCATGCCGGCCGCATCAATGGCTTTATAGGCGCGCACAGCCAGGTCTTGAATGCGAGCCGTTGTTTCTACGGGCAGGGGAGCGGGAATGAGTAAGCCAGATGTTCCATCAATATATTTTGATTCGTACGAATAAAATTCTCGGCTCGGCAAAACTTCACCGGGAACCGAAGCGCGCGGATCGTCATTGCCCAGCACGCTGACTTCGATCTCACGCACATTTGCGACGCCTCGTTCCACTAATATGCGTCGATCATAAAGCGCGGCATCCATCAATCCTTCCTGCAAATCAGAACGCGTGCGGCATTTTGTCACGCCGACGGATGAACCGAGGTTCGCAGGCTTGGTGAAGATTGGGTACGCGCTGACTTTCTCTGCCTTCTCGATGATGGAATTCATATCTTGTTCGATTTCAGAGCGCAACACAATAATCGATTCGACGCTTGGAATTTGATGGAAGCGCATCACGTCTTTGAAGACGCCTTTGTCCATGCCAACAGAAGAACCGAGCACACCCGCGCCTACGTAAGCCACATCCGCCATTTCGAACAGACCTTGAATTGTTCCGTCTTCTCCGAACGTTCCATGCAACAATGGAAAGTAAACATCTACTTCGGCAAGCTTAACGAATTGCTTGTCTCTCAAAACAAAAACTCCTGCTTCGGATGGATCAGGCGAAATGATAACCGGTTCCAAGCTGTCAAGTTTTTGCTTATCAAATTTATCGAGTACGTCGTTGCCAGTCAGCCACTTGCCTTCGCGCGTTATGCCGATCTGAGTCACTTCATACTTTGCTGGATCAAGCACCGATAACACCGAACGCGCAGACATCAGCGAGACCTCGTGTTCGCCCGAGCGTCCGCCGAATATCAATGCCACGTGTAGTTTCTTTTTATTCACCATTCACCAACTAATTCAATTTCCAATTCCAAAGCAACATCAAACTTTTCTTTCACAGTCTTTTGTGTCAACTCGATCAACGCGCGGATATCGCTGGCTTTCGTCTTGCCATGGTTGACGAAAAAATTTCCATGCACCGTGCTGATCTCAGCGTTGCCGATGCGAGTTCCTTTCAATCCCGCGGCTTCGATCAATCGTCCGGCAAAATCGCCTTGCGGATTCTTGAACATCGAACCCATGCTTGCGCCAGGCGGTTGTGAGGACTTACGGCGTTCGCTGAATTGCCCGATTTTAGCAGACACTTCCTCTTTTGTCGCGTTTTTTAAACTCAATTCAGCGGACAAAATAATCGCTTTCATCGCGCCGCGTTTCAAAATACTTGTGCGATAACCATAGGCCATTTCTTCAACAGACCATCGTTCGCGACTTGATTCAGTTAATATCTCAGCCCAAATTAAATTGCCGGATGTATCTCCACCGAACGCGCCAGCGTTGCCATAGACTGCGCCGCCAATCGTACCGGGAACAGTTGCGGCCCATTCGAGTCCGGAGAAACTTCTCGACGCGCAGCGATTGGCAAGATTGCTGAACACGACTCCCGATTCAACCCAGACTTTGGGCTGGTCTCCGTTTTCAAAGCGGACTGCCTTCGCTCGATTCAATACCGTTAGTCCGCGCAGGCCTTTATCGCTGACCAACACATTCGATCCGCCGCCGAGGATAAAATAAGGTAACTGTTCTTGCCATATTATTTTTATGATCTCAGCCAATTCATCGGATGAGTTCGCGATAATCAAATAATCCGCGGGCCCGCCGATGCGCGCAGATGTATACGGTGCAAGAGAAACATTCTCTTTGACCTTGTCGCCAAATTTGGCGAGCAAAACATCAACGGACATCACGGAAGACTCCATCTATTCATCATTCAAATGCTTGATTAGCTTTGTAATCGCCTTTTGCTTTTCGCGCTTATCTTTTGCTTCGGGCGATTCCAAGATGATCTGCGCCGACGCGTTTTGCCGATCGTTGTCAGCATGGACGAGAATCATTTTTAACGGCGGCACGCCCAAGGTCGTGGATTGATACATGCGTTTCTTTTTGTCATCCATAAGACTCCTCACTTTCAAAGTCCGGCCAATACATTGACGTTGATCTGATCTGCATCACCGGCAGAAAGGACAAGCAATACATCATTCTCGCGCAAATGTTCGAGCAGATATTCTGTTGTCTCTTCGAGCGAAGCAATAAAGTGGACGGAAGGATGCGGCATTGCGCTTACCACTTCCGCCGAAGAAAAATCCTGCTTGGGTTCGCGCGATGGATAAATTTCGGTGACGATCACTTCATCGGCATCTTTGAAGGCGCGCGTAAATTCATAGAAGAGTGCTTTGGTGCGCGAATAGGTGTGAGGCTGCCACACTGCCCAAATGCGATGCTGGGGATAACGGGCGCGGGCTGCGGCCAGCGTGGCTTTGATCTCGGTAGGATGATGGGCGTAATCGTCAATGACGATGATGCCGCGCTTCTCGCCTTTTACTTCGAACCGGCGGCTGGTGCCTTGGAAATAAGAAAGTCTTACGCCGGCTTCTTTGAGAGGCAGACCCAGCGCGGCGATCACAGCCAGCGCGGCTAGTGCATTACGGACGTTGTGTTCGCCCGGCACTTGAAGCGAGACCGGAATTGTTTCAAGTTCACCAATATTGGTAGTGGCTTCAAATGAGAAACCGCCTTGCTCGTTGGGTTGGAGCGAACGCGCTTGCATCCAATGCGAGGCGCTGATTGTCAAATCGGCTTGCACTTTATAGGCGATGACATTGCGTCCCTCGCGGCGGGCTTTATTAAGCAGCGCCGCTGCGCCGCCATCTTCCACGCATCCGATCAGCGTGCCATCGGTAGGAAGCAATGCCACGAATGATTCGAACGCAGAGACCATATCTTCATAAGTCGGATAGCAGTCCGGATGATCATGTTCCAGATTGGTGACCACCTCGATGCGCGGTTTGAGTCCGAGGAACATGCGATCATATTCATCCGCTTCAATGACGAAAGGCTTGCCCTTACCGGCTCGTGCGTTGACGTTATAGTTGCTCAGCACGCCGCCGACAATGAACGATGGATCGCGTCCGAGTTCGGAAAGCAAGAATGCGATCATGGCAGTTGTGGTGGTTTTGCCGTGCGTTCCCGCTACAGCGATTCCGGTTTTATCGGCCATCAGTTTTCCAAGAAAATCGGCGCGTTTATAAACTGGAATATTGGCGTGTTTAGCGGCGATCACCTCAATGTTGTCATCGGGAATGGCAGAAGATCGGACGATCCAGTCCGCGCCTTGGATGTTGCGCGGATGATGCCCAATGAAAATCGTCACGCCAGCCGCTTGAAGGTCGGCCGCGAACGTAGTAAGCGTGCGGTCAGAACCGGTAACGGTGTATCCGCTTTCTTTCAAGAGGCGGGCAATGGCAGAGAGTCCGCTTCCGCCAATGCCGATGAGGTGTACGTGAGTCATGTTCGGTTTCAATTCCAATTTAGATGTACACAACGATCACAAAAATAAATGAAAGGATGACTGCAAAGTAAATAGCAGGAATGCCAAGCAAGTGAGGCGGCATGTAAGCCATCATGTTTTGAATCGAAGCGGCGGCTGCCCCAGTGGGTGCACTGATAATGTTGGGAAAAGGATATTTGGCTTGATTAAGATAAAAGAAGAGCGATCCTGCAATCAGATAACCGTTGACCGCGCCCAGAATGAAGCCAAAGAGCGCATCTTGCAAACGTTCGCGGGTGGCCTTGGACTGCAGGTGCGGCACAAGCGCCACTGTTTGATATCCAAAGTAGACCAGCGCAATTAAAATGATCACCTCAAGCCAGAACAACTCGATGCTGGAATCGCTGAAATTCCTGACAATGGGCACGTATTGCCTCAGGAGCACAGTGAGTGCTAGTGCCAAGATCACACTAAAAACTACGAGCAATTCCTTGGCCCAGCCGCGCAACAATCCCACCACCGCAAAGACAATGACATATGACCAAAAAACGTAAAGGATGCTCATCATAGGAGTTGTCCTCCGAGTTGCATAATCTGCTCGGCAATAGCTTGCGCGGCTTGCGGATGCGATAACGATTTCATAGCTTGGCTCATCGTTGCGCGCTTAGATGGATTTGCTAACAGATCTTTGATTACCGTCAAGAGATCTTTCTTTAACATTTCATCTTTGACGATCATTGCTGCGCCGCGCTCTGATAGATAATCTGCATTGACTTTTTGATATCGCCACGCATGCGGATACGGAACGAGAATAGCGGGCAGACCAAAGAATGGAAACTCACCCAACGTGGATGCTCCGGCGCGCGAGATAATCAAGTCCGCGGAAGCGAGCGCCGCGCCCATCTTTTCATGCAGATACGGGAAGGCATGATAGCGTTCTCTTTGCTCGGATGTCAAACCGGCGCGCGCAGTTTGAACAGCTTCCCAATCCAATTGTCCGCTGATGTGTACGATCTGAGTTAATTCAAGCAAAGCGGAAAGTTGCAGGATAATCGCTTCATTAATTGAACGCGCACCTTTGCTTCCGCCGAAAATTAACAAAACCGGTAAGTCATTATCAAGATTCAGAGCGGCACGAGCTTTTTGCTTAGTCCAAGCTGTGAGTTCGGAGCGAAGCGGATAACCGGTCACAATTACTTTCTTTGAAAAATATTTTTGCGAATCTGGTGCGGTGACTGCGATCACATCGGCGAAACGCGCCAGTGCTTTCAAAGCCAGCCCCGGTTCGATATCCGGTACATAGAGCAAGGTCGGGATTTTTCTTCCCACGAAAGCCATCGGTCCAGCCACATAACCGCCGGTGAAAAATAAAACGTCAGGTTTAAATTCGCGCAGAATTTTCATAGATGATTGCAGGCCGCGTACGAGAGTCATCACGTTGCGCGGCAATGCGCGCAGACCAACACCATGTAGACCCGCGGCCGGAATCGTTTGAAAGGGAACATTCGCCCGTTTCACAAGTTCAGCTTCCATGCCGCCTTCACCACCGATCCACAACGTTTCGGTTTCAGGCTTACTGGTTAAGAGTGCGTTGTGAACGGCGAGAGCGGGGTACACGCCGCCGCCGGTTCCACCCGCGCAGATCAAGAGTCGCACTATAGGTTCTCCGTTCTTCATCTGATGTTGCCGTCTCGCCTCTTTGACGCGAGATGTTCATTAAGATTCCAATCGATGCGAGCGATGAAATTAAATTCGATCCGCCTGCACTGATAAAGGGTAATGCGTCGCCTGAAAAAGGAATCAGCCCGACCATCACT
>JBAUMB010000204.1:0-7050 GCA_049578465.1 Anaerolineales bacterium | reverse complement strand
CGATGCGCTTCTTCATAATCCGCATAAATAGCCTTGTCCCAATCTCCGAGCTTACCGCGCGCAGGCGATGCAAACAAAGTGGAGAAGACGATGGCAACGCGGCCGCGTTGATAATCGGACCAACCGATTAAACTATCGCCATTGTGTTCGGGAACGCTGGTGCCTTTTTCCAGTTGACGGGTTTCGGCCGCGGAGCGCGTATAGTCGCGTCCGTGAGCCTGCATATTCCAAGCTAGATCGCAATGTGAATCGATAATGAATGGTTTTTCCATAGTTGTAAAGAGCGCACCTTCGGGTGCGCTCTTGTTTTTATTTAGCGGGAGTTTCCCCCGTGTCCGACTCGGTATGCCCATACTCTTCGATGAGCTTCTTATAATCTCGATCTGCGTACGCACCGGAGTTCACTTTGCGAAGGCTGAGACCAATGCGATGCTGGTCAGAGTCGATACGAATGACACGCAAGGTATGAACTTCGCCTTCCTTCAAAACTTCTTTCGGATGATCAATGCGATGATCAGCCATTTCGGAAATATGGATCAAGCCTTCGATGTCGCCTTCGAGGCGGGCGAACGCGCCGAACTTGGTCAAACGAGTAATGACGCCTTCCACCAATTGTCCAACACCGAATTTCTCAACGCGCGATTTCCACGGATCATCGGCAAGTGCACGAATCGATAAGCCGATGCGTTTCTTTTCGCGATCCACATTGATGACTTTAACTTTGACTTCCTGCCCAACTTCCAAAACTTCCTTGGGATGTTGAACACGATCCCAAGAAATCTCGGAGAGATGAACGAGTCCATCCGCACCGTTGACGTTGACAAAGGCGCCAAAGCCAGCCAAGCTGGTGACGCGTCCGGTATAAACTTTTCCAACTTCCAATTCGTCAATCACGCGCTCTTTGACGGATTGGCGCGTCTCGGTACTGGCGGCGCGCTCGGAAAGAATCAAGCGGCGGCGTTCGCGATCCACTTCGATGATACGAACGGAGATCGGCTCGCCGATCATTTTTTGCCAGCGTTGTTCAGGTGTATCGCCGGTGGATTGAGCGCGGCGCATCGCGCTGATTTGAGACGAAGGCACAAAGCCGCGCAGGCCGCCGACCAAAACGATCAAGCCGCCTTTGTTGAAGCCAACAACTTGGCTATCGTAGGCGCGGTCTTCTTCGAGCATCTTTTCAACGTTCTCCCAGGAAATCTGCTCTTGCGCCCGGCGGAATGATAAGATGACATTGCCATTATCATCTTCCGGGTTGATCACGTAAACGGGAATCTCCGCGCCGACTTTAAGCGCCTCACGTTCCTCCGCCGATAACTGCTCCAATTCCTTGCCCGCGATCACGCCTTCGGACTTTGCGCCGACGCTGACGAGAATCTGGCTGGGACTCACTCCCGCGATTGTACCTGTGCGGATCTCGCCTTGTTGCGGCATATCCACATTCATGTTCTCGCTCTGGAGCAGCGATTCCATGCTTTGGTTATTGTTAGTATGATCTCCCTGCATGTTAGCGTCGCTCCCTTGTGCTGGCAGGGACTGGTTCTGATCCGTCACTTGTTGACTCCGAATTCAAAAATGTAAGGGAGATTATACAGGTGATTGCAGAAGTTGACAACCCTCAATGCCGCCTGAAAGGTAATATGTGCCGAAAACGCGAACAACATAAATCACCCCGTTCATTTTTGATATAATGAAAGCCGGAGTTAACATGCCTGCTATTTATCCCTTTACTGCCATCGTTGGACAAGAACGTATGCGCCGCGCTTTGATTCTCAATGCGGTTGATACCCGCATCGGCGGCGTATTGATCCGCGGCGAACGCGGCACCGCCAAATCCACAGCTTCGCGCGCACTCGCCGCGTTGCTTCCGCAAGTCAAAGTCGTTGAAGATTGCCGCTTCGGATGCGATCCCGATAAACCCGGCACTTGGTGCACGGAATGCAAAGAGCGCGCTGGCCTCAAACAGAAATTACCATTTCACAATAAGACCACACCGTTCGTTAATTTGCCTGTTTCTGCAACGGAAGATCGCGTGGTTGGAACATTGGATATTGAACAAGCCATTCAAAAGGGCGAACGACACTTTGAACCCGGTGTGCTTGCCAATGCCAACCGCGGATTGTTGTATATTGATGAAGTTAATTTGCTTGACGATCATGTTGTCGATGTTCTGCTGGATTCAGCGGCGATGGGAGTCAACGTTGTCGAGCGCGAAGGAATTTCGTTTTCGCATCCCGCCCGCTTCATCCTGGTTGGAACGATGAATCCCGAAGAAGGCGAACTGCGTCCTCAACTGCTGGACCGCTTTGCTTTATCGGTTGACATTGTCGGCATCCGCGATGCACGCGAGCGCGTGATGATTATGGAACGCAACCTTTCTTTTGAACGCGATCCCGAAGCCTTCCGCAAAGAGTGGATGCCAAAGGAACAGGAAATTTCCAAACAGATCGAACGCGCCCGTGAACTCGTAGATCAAGTGACATATACCAGCCGAGATTTATTATCCATCGCGGCGTTGACCGCTTCGCTGAATGTGGATGGTCATCGCGCGGACTTAGTGATTCTCAAAGCTGCGCGGGCGCAAGCCGCATTCGAGGGCCGCACGCAGATCACTGATCACGATATCGCACTGGCCGCGGAATTAGCTTTGCCTCATCGCATCAAACGCACGCCGTTCCAGCAAGCCGAGATCACTTCCGAACAGTTGCAGGAACGCATCGAACAACTGGCAGGTCAATCGGTTCCGAGCGAATCGGAAGAAAAATCCGAATCACAGGAAAGCAAGTCTGCGGAAAAAAAAACTTAAAGCTCGAAGATGAAGCGCAGGAAAGTCCGCAACAGGGACAGCCTGAGCCGATGCCGCAACAGGATGTGTTCGCTCACACCGATGCCAAATGGTGGGAAGGCGGACAAAAAATTAAAACTGGCGAAACATTCCAGCCGCGCAAATTAAATACTCCGCTCGATAAGTTAACGCGTAGACGCGCCGGACGCCGTTCGCTCACCAAGACCGAGCGCAAACACGGACGTTATATCAAGGCGCGCCCAGCCGGAAACAAGACCGATGATATTGCTTTCGATGCGACCCTTCGTGCCGCGGCTCCATTCCAAAAGCGCCGCGTCGAAAAACGCAAGCGGCTGGCATTTGCCATCGAGAAATCCGATTTGCAGCGCAAGGTGCGCGTCAAGCGCGTGGCAAATCTAGTTTTGTTTTTAGTAGACGCTTCATGGTCGATGGCAGTTGCGGAACGCATGAACGCCACCAAAGGCGCGATCCTTTCCCTGTTGACCGATGCGTATCAACGTCGTGACCGCGTGGGTCTGATTGTTTTTCAAAAAGATCGCGCCACGCTCGTTCTGCCTCCAACAAATTCCGTGCAGCTTGCTCAGCGCGCGCTGATTGATATTCCGGTCGGCGGCAAGACTCCGCTCTCGGCGGGTTTGCTGATGGCGGCGGATGTATTACAGCACGAGAAATACACTCATCCGGATATCGAACCGCTGCTGATCGTCATGACCGATGGAGCGGGCAATGTTTCGATTGGTACGCTTCCGCCTCAGGAAGAATCTTATCGCTTCGCGGAGCTGATCGCGCATGAAGAAGTCAAGAGCGTGGTCATCAACATGGAACATGCCGCCTTTGATCAAGGCTTGGCGCAGATGCTGGCGAATCATCTCAAAGCGCCATGTTATGCGTTGAGCGAATTGAAAGCGGAAAATCTATATCACGCTGTCAAACAGCAAATGGCAGGCGTGAGTTAAATAAAAAGAGGACGGTGTTTAGCCGTCCTATTTTTATTTAAACAATCTTTACGGCAATGTGCAATCACGCGTCGTGACCACTGTCGCTGTGCCAGTAGCAGTATAGATTTGTGGATGAGATGAAGGCGGATTATTGCCCGAAGCGACTACGCCGATCAGCGTCAATGTGGTACCGGTGATACCAGTCACATTCAGATTAGCTCCATATTGCCCGTTGCCGGTTAAACTGCCGCAAGTGACTTTCATGTTGCCGGTGGTGACCGCATCGAAACCATCTTGAGCGTTGGTATTCGCATTGATGTAAGTCAGCGTGACGATACCAGCGCTGTTTATATCCAAGCCATCGCCGACCGGAGTACCACTACTATCACCATTGTTGTTAAAGAAATTTATTCCGGTTAGCGTGATGGACGCGGATGCAGCATCGAGGTATACGCCGTCATCAGTGGCTGTGATAACACTGTCGCTGTTGCCATTCGAATTGGCATTGAGATTGGAAGCAGTGATGGCGCCTTTGGTATTAACTGCCAAGCCATTATCGTCATTGCCATTGAATGTATTGATGCCGGTAAGGGTTACCGATTCTGCCAATGTACCCGTCTGGTTGTTTAGAGTAACGCCATTACCATTCGCGCTGTTATTCGCAATGACGCTGCTTAAGCTGATGGCACCTTTTGATTGGACATATAATCCGTCAGAGTAATTGTTATTGAAATTATTCGTGCCGGTCATCATGACTTTTTGCGGAGGGACCGCTAATGAATTATTCAAGCTGACGCCATAGACTGTAGTAGTTCCAGCGGCATTTCCATCAGCGGTTAGGTTGCTGGTTGTGATTGCGCCGTAAGTGGAAACATCCAAACCGTCGCCGTAGTTGTCATTGAAGACGCTGGCGCCGCTTAAGGTCACAGCGGAAGCCACAGCAGCACTGCCAGTGGTTATGGATGCGCCGTATCCATTGAGATTGTTACTTGCCTGCAAATTACTGACCGTTACCGCGCCCAAGTCCGCTATTTTCAAGCCGCCAGCATGATTATTGTTGAAGGTGTTGGTGCCGTTCAAAGTCAGGGATGGCTTGATCGTACCCGTGTCCTGAATGTCCGCGCCGTAGCCAGAGACGCCGTTACCATTGCCATTGGCGGTCAAACTACTGCCGATGATCACTCCGTTGGAAGTTACATCTAAACCATCCAGATTGTTATTGGAGGCGTTGATGTTGGCCATGCTAATGCCGGACGAGCCACCCGTCAACCAGTGGTTGTCTAGGTTAACACCACTCGCATTTCCATTCGATGTGACAGTGCTTGCCGTGATCGTTCCAGTGGCTTCAATATCCAAGCCGCCGGAATAATCGCCGGTGAAGACATTCGTACCGCTTATCGTAATCGCGGCGGGTTTTGTGACGCCAATATTATTATTGGTTAACAGAAGTCCTGTTCCATTAATAGTGCCTGTGCCGTTCCAATTCGCGGTCACGTTGGAGACGGTGATCTTGCCATCCGCATTCAAATCCGCGCCGTCAGTGTAGTTGTTGTTGAAGATATTGGTGCCGGTCAAAGTGATGGACTGCGGCGAGATGCTATCAGTGTTTTTGACATTAATGCCGGGACCATGTGTGCTGAAGCTGGCCGTGATCGAATTGAGTGTGATGGCGCCATTGCTGTATACCAGCAAGCCGCCGCTGTAATTATCGTTCAAGATATTCGTGCCAGTGATTGCGACTGTGCCGCTTCCGGTGCAGACTGGAACGCTGTTAAGCTGGCAGTTATCAATCCGGACACCATATCCTGTGCTAGTCAAACTACAACCGCTAATAAAACCATTGCAATTGGCATTTAAGTTGCTGGTTGTAATCGCGCCCTTTGAGAAGATATCCAAGCCATCGTTCATGTTCGAATTGAACGTGTTGAAACCCTTCACGGCGATGGACTTTGACGTGAGCGTAGGGCATCCTGAGCCGATATTATTGCAGTTATCCAGCGTTACGCCGTCTTTGCCGTTCTCGTTCGCGGTGAGGTTGTTAGTAGTGATGACGCCCTGAGATAACACCGATAAGCCGTTTACGGCGTTCGAGTTGAATGTGTTCAAGCCGCTCAGTGTTACCGCTCCTATGGCCGTGATATCTGCGCCTGCAGCAGTGGTATCTACGCCTAATACGCTCTGATCATTATTGGCAGTTACAGCAGAGGCCGTTACCGCGCCGGCGCTATTGATATACAAGCCGTCATCATCATTCCCATCGAAAGTGTTGGTGCCGGTCAATGTCACGCTGGAAATGGATGTGCCGCTAGTGGTATTGATGTCGGCCCCATAGTTACCAAGAGTGTCAGAAGTATCATCGTTATTCGCAGTAATGGAATTTAACAGGATGGCGCCCTTCGAATCTAAATATATTCCCTCCTGCTGATTACTATTAAATGTGTTCGTGCCGGTCAGCGTGATGCCGGGCACAACGCCGGTCGTGACGCTGGCGTAAATGTTATTAAGCTCTGCACCGTCTACTCCATTTGAAACGGCTGTGATATTGTTGGCAGTGATCAAAGCATTCGATGAAACTTCCAAACCATCTCCCGCATTATTCTTGAATTGGCTGGAACCGGTCAACGTCACGGTTTGAGTGATGGTGGGCGTACCAAAGTTGTTATCAAGATCAACGCCGTCACTGGTGATAATAGTGCCATTTCCATAGGCGATGAGACTGTTCGCTTTGATCGCTCCTAAACTATTAACCACCAAGCCGGAATTGCTATTTCCATCGAAGATGTTGACGCCGTTCAAAGTCACGCCGCCGATTGCGCCGATGTTATTGTTATTAAGGTCTGCCCCGTCAGAATTGCCAGTGGGATTGTTGCCGCTGGCGGTCAGATCGGTGACCGTGATGGCGCCATTGGATTTCACAGAGAGTCCATACCCGGCCGTATTGCCATTAAATTGACCGCCGGTGATAGTAACCGTACCGGTGCCGCTATTGATCGTATTATCCAGGTTTGCGCCGTTACCCTGGTTGTTGTTCGCTTGAACGCGCGTCAGCGTGATGTTCTTCGTAGTTGAAATCGTCAAGCCATCGCCGCTGGGATTCGAAACCACAATATCGCTGAGTGTGACCGCGTTGTTCCAATTGATGATGCTGAGCGGAACATTGAAGATAGAAGGGGTAAGTGGGTTTGTAATCGCACTGCCGCTAATTCCGTTCCAGCCGCCTTTCAGCGTCAGAGTGAAGTTTGCCATCGTGCTTAGGCTGGATCCATCGAATGTAATGAAGGGGCTATTTTCTCCCGCACTGCTGTAGGT
>JBAUMB010000203.1:0-2431 GCA_049578465.1 Anaerolineales bacterium | reverse complement strand
ATATTCCCACCACGATCAATAATATTCCCGGCTATTCGGCACAACAAGGCACGGTTCAAACGCAAGGTGTGTTTACATTGTTGATTGGCGTGCTGGTGATTGGTGGATTTTTCCAAATCCAAATCCTTCAAAAAGTTCCGCAGATCGGAGTGCTGAAAGCGATTGGTTCAACCAATGCAACCGTAGGCGCCTCGGCCGTGATTCAAATCATTATCGTGACTGCGATGGGAGTTGCCATTGGCGGCGGGTTGACCTATCTTTTCTCGCTCGGTTTTCCGCCAACCATTCCGTTGGTCTTCAATGGAACAAGTTCACTCTTTGCCATCATCGCGTTGTTGCTGATCGGTCCCATCGGCGGGTTGGTCTCTGTGATTTATGCAGTGCGTATCGAGCCGCTCAAAGCATTGCGGTTACAGTGAGGATGTTGATGAAAGAAGTTGTTTTGGAAGTTCGCGATTTGGTCAAGACATTTATATTGGATGGCGCCGCGCTTAACGCGGTGGATCACGTTTCGTTTCAAGTTCATTCCGGCGAATTTGTAGCGTTGGTCGGACCGAGCGGTTCGGGAAAAACCACGTTGCTTTCGATTCTAGCGGCGTTGTTGACTCAATCGAGCGGCGAAGTTTTTATTGATGGCAACCAGCTTTCGGCGATGAATGAGTCGGAACGCGTCAAACTGCGCCGGTCACGGATCGGATTCACGTTTCAATCTAACAATCTGATTCCGTATTTGACGGCGCAGGAAAATGTGGAGTTCATGTTACGCTTGAACGGAGCGATGAATAAAGTCAATCGCATCCGCGCCGAGGAATTGTTGGCGCGGCTTGGTTTGGAAGATCGTCTGCATAGTTTGCCGGCGCAGATGTCCGGCGGACAACAACAGCGTGTGGCGATTGCGCGTGCGCTGATCCATAACCCGGCGGTTGTGTTAGCCGATGAACCAACTGCCAGTCTCGATACCGAACGTGCCATGCAAGTCGTGCAAACCTTCGCGGCGTTGATCCATGAGAATCAACGCGCCGGAATTATGGTCACGCATGATCTGAGAATGTGCAAATATGTAGATCGAGTGTTACAAATGCGAGATGGAAAATTGGTGAACGAATATAAGTCTCGCATCGAAATCGAGGCGCTTGCAAAAGGGGAGCACTAATTTTATGAAGTGAGACAAATCGATGCTGCTTCTATTCACCAAATTGGTTTGAGAAGACACCTGCAGAGAATAATGAGGTGTAGGTTTGATTAGTTGTATGCGACTTTCGTATGCCCACTACGTAGAGTATGCAATGTATAATTGTGCAATGAGAAGTTACTGCGCGTGGTGGGTACAGATTAAGAGATTATGGAGTTGGCTATGGGTGATGGAAAGCATTAATACTATTAGGGGTCTGTGAAAGTATATGGAAGAAATTTTGCAAACTCCTTAAAGTCAGTAAATCGCCAAAACCCCGCTTATCATCTGCAATTTTGTGACCAGTTTCATTGTAGAGAAGATTATTCGTATTTTTGTCCCAAAGAATCTGTTCATCGCAGCCGGTAGGTCCAAATCTTAAAATTAGACGACTGTAATATAATGCAATTTGCTTCATTGTGTCTTCGGCCATGTTGTAATCAACAACTTCCAATTTTGAACCAAGATTTAGGAACCTTCGGATTGTAGCTACTTCTGAAATTAGGATATCGACATTTTTTGTGTAAGATAGAAATTCATTAAAAGTCATTTTTTCATATATTTTATGGGGAACTACATCGAAAACGATTATAGGAGAATTGCTGAAATTTGCTTGTTTTGCATATTCCATAGCCTTTAATGTCGCTTGAAAGCGAGGAGCGCTTGTATCGCTGATGCAATAACCCGAAATATATAAAATTTGACAAGAGATTATGTCATTTTTGTGTTCTTCAATGTCTTCTAAAGACAATAATTGATTTGCATTATCTTTATTATTTATTAATAAGCGAATGTCTGAATTATCACGGACAATAATTGCCTTACCCGTTGGTCGGTCAGCTGTCCAATGAGATGCGATTGATATATTATTATTATTGAGCCAGTTTGTAATAAAAAACCCGGCTGTATCGTTCCCGACTTTAGATAAAAGAAGTGAACGATAACCCTCTTTTTTTGCAAATGCGCAAAAATTTAATCCGCTACCCCCGGGGATTTCATTGATTTCTTCCCAATATATTACGCCGTTTTCAACAAGACTGCTGAATTTAAAGGGAAGGTTACTCCCTATAATATAATCTAAATTTACATCGCCTAAGCCAACAATATTATATGGATTCGTCATGGCAATTCCAGCCCCATTATTGGTTCAGGGAGTCCCCAATCGGAAACTTTATCAAACATCCATATTGGTTTCTGGAAATCATCCGCGAGAATCTCTGAAAGTCGTTCGAGTGGTAAGCCAACCACATTACTATAACT
>JBAUMB010000202.1:0-7531 GCA_049578465.1 Anaerolineales bacterium | reverse complement strand
GCGCGACTGCGGTTCTTATCCCGCCGACGATTGATCCGGATGAAGTGATTCGTCAAGCCAAAGATGCGGATGCCAGCGTGCTGGTCACGTTATCGAATTGGGCTGGGCTTGCGGATCAAATCCGCACCGGAAGTGGAGTGCCGCATATTGTGCTGACCGATCCCGCTGATTATTTGTCCCCGCCAAAATATTTAATATCGCGCTGGCGCAATCGCGGTTTCCGCATTCCGAATGCACTGCGCTGGAATCGATGGCTGAGTGGTCAGAGCAATAAATCTCCGAGCATCGAAGTCGCGCCTGAAGATTTGGCGGTCATTCAATATACCGGCGGGACGACCGCACAAGCCAAAGGTGTGATGTTGACGCATCGTAATTTGGTGGCCAATGCTTTGCAAACGCGCCACTGGTTGCCGGATGTTAAAGAAGGTCATGAACGTTTTCTGTGTGTCGTTCCAATCTTTCATAGTTATGGACTCACAACCGCTTTGAATACACCTGTGTCACTGGGCGCGGCGATGATCCTCAAACCGCAATTTCAAGTGTTGGATATTCTGAAGTCCATCAAAAAATATAAGCCGACAATTTTTACCGGTGTGCCAAACATGTACGTTGCAATCAGCAATTTTCGCGGCGTGCGGAAATATAATATTCGCTCGATCAAAGCCTGTATTAGCGGCTCCGCGCCGTTACCGGTTGAAGTGAAAGAATCGTTCGAGAAATTAACAAAAGGTCATCTCGTGGAAGGTTATGGTTTGACAGAAGCTTCGCCGGTGACACACGCTAACCCGATGAATGGAACTGGAAAAACTGGGAGCATCGGCGTTCCGCTTCCGTCGACCGAGGCGGCGATTATGGATTTAATCAATGGGAAGAAAGAAGTTAAAGCAGGCCAGATCGGCGAATTGGCGGTGCGCGGTCCGCAGGTGATGGAAGGATATTGGCGAAACGATAAAGCTACGAAAGAAGTTTTGACAAGCGATGGCTGGCTTCTCACCGGTGATGTTGCACAAAAAGATGAAGACGGTTATTTCCGAATCATTTCGCGCAAAGCCGATATGTGGTTTGGTGGCAAACCTGGAAAACCGGCTTTCCCGCGAGATGTGGAAGAAGTGATTTATGAAATTCCGCAAATCAAGGAAGTAGCCGTAGTTGCAATAGCAAAACATCCGTTTGCGTTTATCATTGCCGGTCGCGAAAAACCTGCACCTGAAGCGGTCATCGCTTATTGCAAACGAAGACTGCCTCCACATTTGGTGCCTCGATTTGTCATTTTTATGGACGATTTTCCGAGAACTTATATTGGCAAAGTTTTAAGAAGAGAGTTAGCAAAGCGTTATGAGCATCACGTTGCAAGCTAAAGACCAAATAAAAATTTTATCTAATGCAAATTATGTTTCGCAAGGAAGTGGTTTGCCTGTGATTATGATTCATGGATTAGCCGCTTCACTGCATGATTGGGATTTTTTATTTCCGAGCCTCGTCAACAGCGGTTATTCGGGATATGCCCTCGATCTGCTTGGACATGGCGATAGTCCAAAACCCGATTCGCGTGCATATCAAATGGACTGGTTGTTCGATCATTTCGTCGAATGGATGGAATCGCTTCATTTGTCCGAGCCCGCGGTTTTGATCAGCCATTCATTGGGCGGCCATATCGCCCTGGAATATGCGCGTCGATTCTCGGCACAGACCCGCGGCTTGATTCTCGTGGATCCGTTTTACTCGCGCTACCAGCTTCCTCCGCTTCTGCGTCTGGTATATCGTCAGCCTGTCATTGGAGCATTGGTTGCAGTTCGGGCACCTAAAAGATTGTTCCGTATTATCGTTGATCTTACAAGTCTTGCGATGGGTTATAGCGCAGGCGGACTTCATGCCTTGCCCGAAGAAGTCCGCGCCCAAACCGCCTTGGATTATTCACGAACCGCACCCGGAGTTTATTATTTGCCTACTACTCTCCGGGATTTAACACCGTTTCTTCCCTCCATTTCCGCTCCATCTTTAGTGATGTGGGGCGAACGGGATAAAACCTTGGCACCGTCTTCTTTTTCAAAGCTGGTGGCCGCACTGCCAAACGCAAAAGCCGAATCGATTCGTGCCGGGCATGTACCTCATCAATCCAAGCCGGACTGGTTCAACGGGCTGGCATTGAAGTTTTTGAAGAGTTTATAGTTTTCTAAAACGCCTGCTCTACGCTCGTCTTAAAAAATCAGATTCTTTAAGGCAATCACACTCATGGCCTCTTGAAGCCGTTGGGGTTGTGTGTTAAAATCTGGTTAAATTCGCCATATGTACGGGCTAGACTAATTACTACCCATACATATGGCTCTATCATCTGTTCTATAAATGAAACGTTTTTCATATGCGATGCCCATATTGTAACTATCACGACTCAAAAGTCCTCGATACATCCCACGACAGCCACGGAGGAATCCGCCGCCGCCGTGAGTGCTTCAAGTGCAAGCAGCGCTTCAGCACGTATGAGCGCCCGATTCTGGCCACGCCGCTCATCGTCAAGCAGGATGGGACGCGTGAAGAGTTCGACCGCGAAAAATTGATGCGCGGCATCCGCATTTCATGCGCGAAGCGTCCGGTCTCGGCTGAGGATATTGAACGCTTGGTGGGACACGTAGAAGCGGAATTGCAGAAGATGGGTAAATCCGAAGTATCGTCGCGTGTGATCGGGGATACGGTCATTGCCGGGTTGAAGGAAATCGATCTGATTGCGTACATCCGTTATGCAATTGTTTATCTGCGCCTTGATGATCTGGGCGCGTTACGCAAGGAAATAGATAACCTTCTCAAAAGCTAATTGAACGACAGCGACTCTCGCTCCAAGCGAGCAGTGTCGCTGTCGTATTTTTATTGTTAGTAAAAATCTGATTCAAGAGGAGAGTCATATGGTCGCTAAGAATGTTGTTCCATCCAAACAGGGATTGCTTCCCACACCTTCCATGCCGAAGGGTTTGCCCAAAGCCCAATTGACGGATAATGCGCGGCAAGTGCTGGAGCGTCGCTACGTTCGTCGCGGGGACGATGGCAAACCGGCTGAAAGCGTGGAAGAAATGTTCTGGCGCGTCGCGTATCATGTCGCGAAAGTCGAAGAAGATTGGGGCGGCGATGTGATTGCGCGTTCGACAGAATATTATCGTTTGCTGATCGGCAAAAAATTCTTTCCCAACTCTCCGACATTTACCGGTGCAGGCACACCGCTTGGACAGCTCGCGGCGTGTTTCGTCCTTCCTATTACCGATGACATGGGACGCGATAGCGCCGGTATTTTTCAAACTCTGCGAGACGCGGCGTTGATCCAACAAACCGGCGGCGGCAACGGATTCTCATTCTCGCGTTTGCGGCCGAAAGGCACGTTGGTTAAATCGTCGGCAGGGCAGGCAACCGGACCGGTTGGATTCTTACGAGTTTACGATCATGCCTTCGGCGAGATCGCGCAAGGCGGAACGCGCCGCGGCGCAAATATGGGCGTTTTGCGCGTCGATCATCCCGATGTTGAAGAGTTCATCACTTGCAAGACTGATGAGAATCAAATCACGAACTTCAATATTTCCGTCGGTATCACGGACGCATTCATGCGCGCCGTGCGCGATGATAAGGATTGGGAATTGCGTTTCCCCGATGTGCACGATCCAAAGTATCGCGAAGTGCGCGGCACCATTGACCAAATGGAAAATGCCGGTGTGAGGATTCAAACGCATCGCAAAGTGCGCGCCCGCGAGTTGTTCGATAAGATCGTCAATCAAGCGCATCATAATGGCGAGCCGGGCGTGTTGTTCCTCGATGCATCCAATCGAAGCAATCCGGTTCCGCATTTGTATCCGCTCGAGGCGACCAATCCGTGCGGCGAGCAATGGCTCGGACCTTATGAAAATTGTTGTCTCGGTTCGGTGAATCTCAATGAGCATTGCGGGCCCGACGGAACCGTGGATTGGGAATCGCTCCGCAAGAGCGTGGTTACATCGACGCGTTTCCTCGATGATGTGGTGGAAGCCAATGCGTATGTGCCAGCCGTTCCGCAACTCACCGAAGCCGCGCACAAAGCCCGTCGCATCGGACTTGGCATCATGGGTCTCGCGGATTTGATGTATCACGTCGGCGTGAGATATGGATCAGAAGAAGGGCAGGAGTTCGGCGCGCAGGTGATGGAGTTCGTTCGTTATCATGCCATGCAGACCAGCATCGAGTTGGCGCAGGAACGCGGGCCATTCCCGGCGATTGAAGGATCGATCTATGATATGGATAACGTCACGTGGACTCCGCCTCAGTCGCTGATTCATTATCAGCATAACTGGAGCCGACCCGAAGTTAAGTGGGATGCGATTTTAGATGGTATCAAAAAACATGGCATCCGCAACGCCGCGCAGACCACCGTCGCGCCGACTGGCACGATTGCAACTGTCGCGGGCTGCGAAGGCTATGGCTGTGAACCGGTCTTCGCCTTGGCATATGTTCGTCACGTCAACGATCATGGCAAGGATTTGAAACTCACGTATGCCAGCCCGCGCTTCGATGAAACCTTAAAGAAACTCGGGCTCGGCGAAGAGAAGCGGCAGGAGATCGTCGAGCAGGTGATGAACGAAGGCACTTGCCAACAGATCAATGAAATTCCGCAGTCGGTGCGTGATGTGTTCGTTGTCTCCGCCGACATCACCGCCGAAGAGCATGTGCGCATGCAAGCCGCGCTGCAAGCGTTCGTGGATAATTCGCTTTCAAAGACCGTCAATTTCCACGAGACTGCAACGGTTGAAGATGTTGCGAAGGCTTATATGCTGGCGTGGGAATTGGGATGCAAAGGCATTACGGTCTATGTGACCGGCTCGCGCGAGAAAGTTGTTTTGGAGACGAAGGCAACTGCGGATAAAAAAGAATCGGTTTCTCCTTCGGGGACTTCGCAGCCCGCGCCGAAAGTTGCATCCGTTGAAAAGAGTTTGATTTCCCCTGCGGGGACGATGTGGCACGATGGCAAGAAGCCTCGTCCGCGCGCCTTGACCGGTAAAACCTATAACATCGAGACGCCAGTTGGCAAAGCGTTCATCACCATCAATGAGAATGGCGGCACACAACCTTTTGAAGCGTTCATCAATACTGCCAAAGCTGGCTCTGAGACGGCAGCTGTATCCGAAGCGATTGGTCGACTCATCTCGTATATTTTGCGGATGGCTTCGCCCATCGCGCCGACCGAACGCATGCGCGAGATCGTTCGTCAGTTGATCGGCATCGGCGGCGGGCGTTCGCTTGGCTTTGGCGTGAATCGTGTGCGCTCCTTGCCGGATGGTATTGGACAAGTGCTGGATCAATATCTACGTGAGAAGGAAGGCGCAAGCGATGACGCAGTGGCTGAGATCAAACCGAATGCCAAGCCAGTTTCTTCATTGGATGAACCTGTGGATGATGGCGTGCCTTCCGCAATCAAGATCGGTGACTTGTGCCCCGAATGCGGTGAAGCCGCGGTAGTGAATGAAGAAGGTTGCCGCAAGTGTTACGCCTGTGGATATAGTGAATGTTGACCCCTCCCATCCCTCCCCAAATCTAAAAGATTTGGGGAGGGTGACCGAAGGTCGGGTGGGGTAGAATTACAATGATTATGAAAGAAATTGTTGATCGTAACGATGATGAACTCTGTAAACCAGTGAATCTGTGCGATAGGTTAATGTCGAAGTTGATGAGGGGAGATTTTAGTATTAGGGATATGGAGATAAGCTGTGATAATAGATGAAGTTTTTTCTGAACTAAATGCTGATTTTGTTGTTAATGCACTTCTGCAACACAACTTTCTCCCAACGCAGAAAGAAGATAAAGATGAATTGCCTCCTGTATTTACTTCAAAGGACTTTACTTTTGAAGTAGCACGCAAGCTCATCAACGAAAAACATCGCAAGAAAGATGGTTTTGATACAGTTGAATATAAGCTGACGCGATTCAATGGTGTATCAAGGATTTGTTCCATACCACATCCCACTGCCTACTCCGATCTTGCTGTATGCATTAAAGATAATTGGAATTCTATAAACTATATTTCGGAAAACGAAAATAGTATTATCAGACCGCACCGACATGATGATGGTCGCATCATCATTATGGATTATGAGAGCTCAATTTCTAGAACTAGACGAGAACTAAAGTCAATGTTTTCTCGACGCTTTATGGTTCGTACAGATATTTCTAATTGTTTTCCTTCAGTTTACTCTCACACCGTCCCTTGGGCACTTGTCGGATTTCCTGAAGCAAAAAAGAAAAAGGGAGTTCGGGCAGAATGGTTCAATCAATTAGATGAAAAAATTCGATGGTTAAAACGTAATGAAACTCAAGGTTTAGCTATCGGTCCTGCAACATCAAATATTATTTCGGAAATAATATTAGCTCGAATTGATGAGAAAATGAGAAATGACACTGCTTATGTTAGGTTCATAGATGATTATACTGGATACTTTAATACTGACGATGAGGCTCGTAAATTTGTAAGAGTGCTTGAGGATGAACTTGGGAAATATAAATTGCTACTTAACGCAAAGAAGACCCAAATTATTGAACTCCCTCAGCCGTTGGAGGATAATTGGATCACGGAACTTACCTTACGGTTGCCTAAAACAAGCGGAACCGATAAAGTATCTCGAAATGAAGCTATTCGTTATCTGAATTTTGCAGTGAGTTTGGCAAGGCAATCACCCGATGGAAGCGTATTAAAGTATGCTCTGAAAAGCTTACTAAAACAATCGGTGGATGATAGTGCAAAAGTTGATATATTGCATTTTGCACTCCAATTGTGCTTTCATCATCCGATACTGATTCCTATACTTGCGGGGATCTTAAAAGATTTTAGTGAACAAAATATTGATGAGTTTGCTCCTCAGTTGCAAGAATTAGCCTTCCAAAACGCGATATTTCATCGTTCAGATGGAATTGTTTGGAGTCTTTACTTTTTAGCTATGCATAAAATTGAATTTGAGGATAAGGTCGTTGAAGAAGTCTTAAAAACGCAAGATAGTTTGCCGTTACTTATGATTTACGTTTATGGAAACGACAATCAAAAGATGAAAATAATTCAGACAGTAAAAGATATTATTAATGGCGGAGATAATTTCGAGTTTGATCAACACTGGATGTTGTTGTACCAGCTATATCGTGATGGAAAAATCTTAAATCCGTATGTAGAAGAAGATAGTTTCGATGTCTTGAAAAATGCTGGCGTTTCTTTCGTAGATATTGGCGAACCTAAAGCACACTAGTTATTGGAATTTTTTACCTATCCATTATAGAATAAATTGCTATGTCTCGTCTTATTCCCTCCGCTGAACGAATCGTCCGCGCCCGCGCCTTGATCCAACAAGCGCGCGATCTGCCTGTGCCTGCCGAAGGTCGCGGTGATTTTTCTTACATTGCCAATGTCAAAGATTTATTGCGTCAAGCGCGCGACCTGATCAAGTTCATTCCCATGCAGCCGAGCGCGACAGATGAGATGAAGGAAGAAGTCAAAAAGATTTATCAAGAAGCCGATCAAGCGAATAAGGAAATATTACAC
>JBAUMB010000201.1:0-9921 GCA_049578465.1 Anaerolineales bacterium | reverse complement strand
GGTCAGCGCTATGTCTATGAAGTGCGCGAGAACAACATCATCTCTCCCGGTGATACGTCGGTGTTCCAGCACGAAGATCAGCCTTGGCTGACGCTGGTGACTTGCAAGGATTACATTGCCAGTACCAATACATACGCATACCGCGTGGCGGTGGGAGCAGTCCTAGTTCAAGTGACACCGGATACGGGTTCTAAATAACGCAAAAGATGCGGCAATCTGAAAAGATGCCGCATCTTTCTTTAACATTACCTTTGTTTGTTACAATTGATTTAACTTTATTGAGGAGCCAATATGTGCCGAAGCATCAAACCGTTACGTTTACCGGATCGACCCGCCACCGAGCAGGAGATTCAAGAGGCCGCCTTGCAGTTCGTCCGCAAGGTGAGCGGATACCGCAAGCCCTCGCGTGCGAATCAACCCGCCTTTGACGCGGCAGTGCAGGAGATCGCGGATGCAACGCAGAAGATGCTTGAAAATCTAGCGATACAGCAGAACACACGAAATGCTATACTGATTCGAGATTAATCTTGTGTCGCCTAAAGTCCGAAAGGCTTTAGGATGTTATACGGACTGTCCATAGGCTGTTATACCTTCCGTATGATCCTTAGTTGGGCGGCAGAATTACAATTCCGGCAGATCTCAACTGCACACCGACGATAAGTTTATAGGTGATGAAAAGGAGGATATGTGACTATGCAAACGCAAGAACCAATCATATCCGTGATGCTGGCTGTCGCTGACACGCCGACCGCTGTTGAGTGGTACACGCGTGCACTCGGCGCAACAGTCTTGTGGAGTCTAGGATCAGTGGCGGGCTTAGAGATTGCCGGTGCACCGTTTTTCCTGGGCGAACCAGCCAACAACAGTTGGGAAAGTCCCTCAAAACTTGGAATCACATCCACACGCGTTGAAGTGCTCTGTGACGACCCAGACAAAATGATCGCAGGCGCTTTAGAAGCGGGCGCAGCCAGTATTCTTGATATCCAGAGCCACCAGAGACCTTGGGGAACCCATCGACAAGGTGCATTCCGCGATCCGTTTGGGCACATCTGGTTCGTTGGTGATAGGTCGCCACTGAGTCGATATTCTGGCTAGCACCAGTTTAGTCTGTTGCCGTAATAAAGATCGCCGCATACCTTTGCCGCCCAACAAAGCGTGCACCGGTCGAATCCTTTTTATCCAATCGCCTCTTTCAATTTTCTCGCCAATTTTCCAAAGTGCGCGGTGTAACGCATCTCGTCATCGCGCGGACGCGGCAAATCCACTTTGAAATCTAATTTGATTTTTCCCGGGCGTTGAGTTAATACCAAAACTCGATCTGAAAGAAACAATGACTCGCTAATTGAATGTGTCACCATGATGACGGTCTTTTGCCGCATCTGCCAGATGCGCGAGAGTTCGGTCCACATGCGCTCACGCGTCAAGGCATCCAATGAACCAAACGGTTCATCAAGCAAAAGAATATCGGGGTCATGAATCAAGGCGCGGGCGATGGCGACGCGTTGTGCCATGCCGCCGGAAAGGTCGCGGGGCCAGTTGTTCTCAAAGCCTTGCAAACCAATCAACTCGATCAGTTCTTGCGCTTTAGCGCGAGCGGATTCTTTATTCACGCCATCCAATTCTAATGGCAATTCTATATTTTCAATGACTGTGCGCCATGGCATCAAGTTGGCTTGTTGAAAGACCATGCCAATACGCGGTGAGTCGCCATCAGCAAAATGAATCGAGCCGCGTGTTGGCTTCAATAATCCAGCCAGGATTCTTAATAGGGTAGATTTGCCGCCTCCGGATGGTCCCAGCACCGCGATGAATTCGCTCGGACAAACCTCGAACGACACATCGCTAAGCGCGTGCAATCCGCCGTTGTTATCGGGGAAGGTCACGCTCAAATCGCGGACGATCAGGATCGGGTCAGAGGAAGAGGCGGGCATCTTGTTAAGGGATAAATTGATTCGTAAACGCTTTGGTCAAATCCAACGGTTGCTTCAACAATCCCATCTTGAGCAAAGTGTCCTGCATGTTCTGCCATGATTGCGGATCGGAATAACCGAGTCGATTCGCTTTCCACAAATCAATCGAGCTGGATAAAATCTGTTTCTGAGTCGCCGCATCGGATGTTGTAAGATTCGGAACATATTTCTCGCTGATGGTGTAGGCCTCGTCGGGATTCGCAATCGTATCCGCTAGACCTTTGAGTGTGGCAGTCACCATCCGTTGCACTAAATCTGGATTGCCCGCCAGAGTCTTTTCGTTGGTGATCAATCCGTTCGAAGCCAACTGTACATAATCGCCCACGCGCAATTCGTTGATCTGATAACCTTCCGAACGCAATTGAATCGGTTCGTTGTTTGTATAAACCGAGACGGCCTGTTCGCGATCTGCACCCAACGCTGCCACCTGATTGAATCCAATCGCATCGAGCGTGACATCGTTCTCGGTCAAGCCCGCCGAATAAAGCAGCGCATCCAGCCCGATGTAATTCGCGCCATAACGACCGGGCAATCCAATCTTCTTGCCTTTCAAATCGGCAGGCGTCTGAATATTTTGTGACGCCTTCGATGCGACGCTCACTGGATATTTTTGGTACCATGCCGCGACATAAACGATCGGTAATCCTTGTGCACGCGCCAGCAAAACCTGTTCGCCTGATACCACTGCAAACTGTAAATTATTTGCGCCGACCAACGAGACCGCATCCGTTTCAAGCGAATAATCGAATTCGATCTCGATGCCTGCGTCGCGATAATAACCTTTATCTATCGCAACATACAACGGTGCGAATTGGATGTTGGCAATATAACCAACCGGCAATTTGATGTGAACCAGCGCGGCATTCGTTGACGTTGACGCAGCTGTCGGTCTGCAAGCCGTGACTAACGCCCCGAGCAAAATTAAAACAATAAATCTTTTAAACATATCTTCTCCTAAAGTTCGACATTCTGTTGCCAAGCCAAAAGTTTTCGTTCGATCCATGCGACGATTCCATAAAGCGACAATGCCAGCGCGATCAATGTAAAGACTGCCACGAAAACCATCGGCGTGTCGTAGGTCCCGCGCCCAACGTTGATGAGCACACCCAATCCGCGATCTGCGCCCACAAGTTCACCGACCACCGCGCCGATCACCGATAACGTGGCGCCGATGCGAAGCCCGCCGAGGAAGATGGGCAATGAAGCGGGGATTTCAAGGTGCAATAGAATTTGTCGGCGCGAGGCGCGCAGAGAATGCATCAGATCATACAAAGCCATCGGCACTGCGCGCAGACCAACAATTGTATTAACCAAAACCGGAAAGAAAACAATCAACGCACAAATGAGTACTTTTGAAAACATCCCGGGCCCAAACCAAATGACCAATAGCGGCGCAATCGCAACCAGCGGCACCGCCTGACTCGCGACCAGATAGGGTGATAAAACTTTTTCAAGCGTGAGCGACTTGGCAAGCAAATAACCCAATATAATTGCAAAGAGTGCACCCGAAAATAATCCGAGCAAAATTTCGGTCAATGTTACAACTGTATTTTGCACCAGTTCTCCATCAGTGAGCGATAATAAAAATCGCTGCCAGACTTGAAGCGGGGATGGCAATATGAACGATGGTAATCCGCTGAAACGCGCGGCGGCCCACCATGCGATCAATCCGGCGATGATGGAAATCAATCCAAGCCAGCGATAGCCGCGTTTTGCGGCACGAGGGAGATTAAGAGTAAGATTTCGATCCATAGTTTTCACTCTCTTGCAAATAAAAACGCCTCGCAAAGAAAAAACTGCGGGGCGTAGGAATAGGCAAACGTCGAAGCCTGATGCGATAGAAATCCCGAAAACAAGAATCGTTTTCGGGACATCGAATCGGAATCAAACCTGCATTGGCTTGATGAAATTACCTTCTTCTATCCAGACTATACTGTCGGCCCCGGGGTTTCACCGAGTCATGCGTTGATAAAAACGCTCGCGGGCTCTACCGCCGATCGGGAATTCACCGCATTGATTCTTACAGTGTCACCCTGCCCCGAAGGTTGTTATTTGATTGCCGATAATTATATCCGCGTCGGGCATAAATCTCAAGCCGTATCCACTTTCGATGATAAGTTTTTAAGCAGGCGGCGCAGCTGCGGCCCGATTCGCTTTAATTCTTCCTTATGAGCAGCCGAAAGTTTCTCAAGGATTTTTGCACCCTTTGCAGTCAGCTTGATAAAGACGCGACGATGATCTTCCGTTGAGCGGTCGCGTATCAGGAGACCTTGTTTTGAAAGACGGTCTACCAACCCTACTGCACTGTGATGGCGGATCTGCAGGCGTTCGGCGAGTTCGCCGATGGTGATTCGTTCGCGGCCCGGAAAGCCCTTGATCGCCAGCAAGGCTTGGTGCTGTTCCGGAGTCAGCCCAACAGATTCGGCGGCTTTCACGCTAAAGCGCAGGAATTGCCGCAGGGCATATCGAAACTCAGCGAGAGCCTGATATTCAGATTTCCGAATAGTCATCTTTGAACGTCCCAAACTTCGTGTGAGGATCATACATATAATATGCTCTCTTCAATTATATCGTATTACGATATAATAAGTTAATTCAACTCCATTTAGAGGTGAGTATTATGAACAAACGAAATTTTACCGTACCCATCGTCCAGGATAATTTAGCTGATTTTAATCGCGATCGCCGAGTTCTATTACTTTCTTTAATGGCAATCTTTATCGGGGTGATCAGCGCGTTTATAGCTTATGCACTGGTCTGGTTAATCGGACTGATCACGAACATAGCATTTTATCAGCGTTTCTCCACCGACTTTATTTCCCCGGCTAATAATCATTTGGGCATCTTAGTGATCACCGTCCCAATGATCGGCGGCTTACTTATCGGCTTAATGGCGCGTTACGGTTCGGAACAAATCCGCGGTCATGGAATCCCGGAGGCGCTGGAAGCCATTCTTATTGGGCGAAGCCGGATTGGATTCAAGGTGGCAGTGCTGAAACCATTATCTTCCGCATTGTCAATCGGTACCGGCGGCCCATTCGGCGCAGAGGGTCCGATTATTATGACCGGCGGAGCTTTTGGTTCACTCTTTGCGCAGGCGTTCAAGCTTTCCGCCGCTGAGCGCAAGACATTGCTCGTCGCGGGTGCGGCTGGAGGAATGGCTGCGATCTTTGCCACGCCGCTCGCGGCCGTTTTGATTGCGGTGGAACTTCTTCTTTTTGAATGGAAACCACGGAGTTTTATTCCCGTTGCGTTTTCTGCAATTACGGCTTCGCTCTTGCGTATTCCATTGCTCGGTAGCGGCCCGATATTTCCGATTCCGCCCCACGCGCCATTATCCTTTGTGGAAGTAATTTTTTGCCTCGGGGTGGGAATCCTTGCGGGCCTTGGATCGAGTTTGCTGACCATCCTTGTTTACATGTTTGAAGATATGTTCCGAAGGCTTCCGATTCATTGGATGTATTGGCCGATTATCGGCGGGTTCTTCATCGGTCTGGGCGGTTTGATAAATCCACACACGCTCGGAGTGGGCTACGATACCATTCGATCACTCTTGAGCGGGGAAGTAATTGGAGTAGCTTTGATTACGCTGTTAATTGTAAAGACTCTAAGCTGGTCTATTGCACTGGGTTCCGGAACATCCGGCGGTGTGTTGGCGCCTCTTCTGATCATCGGGGGAGCTTTAGGTGCATTAGAAGCGCGCGTGATTCCGGCGGGAGATGTCAGCTTATGGGTGATGATCAGCATGGCCGCTATGATGGGTGGAACAATGCGATCACCTTTTACCTCCATCGTTTTTATCTTGGAATTAACTCATGACTTGAATTTGGTACCGGGCCTGTTGATCGCCTGCGTTGCAGCAGACGCGGTGACCGTCCTGCTTATGCGCCGCTCCATCCTTACTGAAAAAGTTGCCCGCCGCGGAGTTCACCTCACGCGCGAGTATAGCGTGGATCCGCTTGAGTTGATTCGGGTGAGTGAAGTGATGGACCGTGATCCGGCCGCCGTCCCCAGCGCGATGAAAGTCAGCGAATTAGCAGATCGAATCGCACGAGGCGATAAAAAACTGGGACGCCATCAAGGCTTTCCAATCGTTGATGCGAAGGGGCATTTGGTTGGAATCATTACATGGGGCGATATTACTCAAACCGTTGCCAAAGGAATCTCCGACGACAAGACCGTGCTCGAGGCAGGAAGTGACTCGCCAGTAATTGAATATCCGGATGAATTAGTATCTGAGGCGGTGCTGAAAATGTTACATCACGATATTGGACGACTACCGGTTGTAGATCGCCAGAACCCAAATAAACTGGTTGGCTATCTTGGACGTTCAGCGATTATGGATGCACACTTACACCGTTTTCACGAAGAACGCGTCCAAGAACCCGGATGGCTGGCTTCAACTGTTTTGCCCGCAGTAAAGAAAATGCCGCCTGCCATCGTTTCATCAAATGGCAGTCGGCCTGAGACGAACAAGCGATTTCCTAAAAAGAAATAGCAATTTTCTGCTCACCTTCTTGAGCAGAAAATCCGAACATCCATCGATACTCGTTTCGACTATTCGGCTTTGACGATGCAATCTACCGGGCAGACCGAGACGCAATGCGGCGAGTCATAATGGCCTTCGCATTCAACGCAGGTTGCCTGATCGATCACGTACAATATGCCATCGCCTTCGCTCACTGATTCCGTCGGGCATTCGGGCACACAAGCGCCGCAGGCGATGCAGTCTTCTTTAATTTTCATAGTCATAAGATTTTCTCCAATATAGATTTTGTATAACCTTAATTCATCTCACGGAGGTCGTCAAATGACAAATGTCCAATATTTGGATGATTTTGTCATTAAATAAAAACAGGATGCATTCGTTCGCATCCTGTTTTTATTTTTACTTCAATTGTGCTTTGATCTTTTCTGCGGTCTCTTTGAAAGCCGCCAGCTTTTCGCGTTCTTTTGCAACCACAGGCGCAGGCGCTTTGTTTGCAAAATCGCTCGATAGAAGTTTTTCCAGCCGTTCGATTTGCGCTTCGGTATCTTTCAATTCTTTCTCGAGCCGCGACTTCTCATTCGCAACATCAACCATGCCGGCCAGCGGGATATAAATCTCAACCGCGCCGACAACCAAAGCAACGCTATCGTTTGGTTTGGTTGAGAGCGATTCTCGAATCGTTAATTGTGATTCGTCCAAGCCGGATAGCGAAGCAATAACTTGTTTCTGTGATTGCAAAAGCGCGGTCTTTTCGCCAGCCGCAAAATTTGCTGCGATTCGCTTCGACGGCGCGACCGAGTTTTCCGCACGCAAGTTGCGGATCGAACGAACTATATCTTGTATTAATGCAAAGTCAGTTAATATAGATTCATCGTTGCTTTCAGATTCATGCGGCTCGGGCCAGTGTGCCATAATCAATGCATCGGGCCAATCCGAAGAGATGTTTGATATTGACGAATCGAGAATCGTTTTGTAGAGATGCCCCCACAACTCTTCTGTGACGAAAGGTGTGAAAGGATGAAGTAAGCGCAGAGACATATCCAAAATATGCGTCAGCGTAATAGCAGTTTGCTGTTTCGTCTCATCGCTTTGCATTTGTTGCTTGGCAATTTCCACATACCAATCCGCAAAATCGGACCAGAAGAATTCGTAAATCTGTCGTCCCGCTTCGCCGTATTGAAAAGTTTGAAAGAGTCTTTCCACGTCGCGGATGAGTTGATTCAAGCGCGCTGAGATCCATGAGTCGGCTAAGGTCGATTCAATTGTGTTTTGCGTTTTATATTTTGCATTCGCGTCCAATCCGTCGATTGCATTAATTACGAATCTTCCCGCGTTCCAAATCTTGTTGGCGAAGTTGCGATTTGCTTCCACCTTCTTCACCGAAAGATTCATGTCGTTGCCGGGAGTCGATCCCACCAACAGCGTGAAGCGCAATGCGTCCGTGCCGAAATCGTCCATCACCGTGAGCGGATCAATCACGTTGCCTTTGGTCTTCGACATTTTCTGTCCATGCTCATCACGAATCAAACCATGCAAGTACACAGTATGGAACGGCACTTGTCCTGTGTATTCGAGTCCGCTCATGATCATGCGCGCCACCCAGAAAAATAAAATGTCGTAGCCTGTTTCCATATACGATGTCGGATAAAAATATTTATAGTCCGGCGTTTCATCGGGCCAGCCCAACGTGGAGAAGGGCCATAGTCCTGACGAGAACCAAGTGTCCAACACGTCATCATCTTGATGAATATTTTTTGAATGACACGTCGCGCATTCGGTTGGGTCTTCACGCGTCACCGTCATGTGGTTATTCTCGCAATACCACACGGGGATGCGATGTCCCCACCAAAGTTGGCGGCTGATGCACCAATCCTTGATGTTCTCCAGCCAATTGAAATAAACTTTTTCAAATCGTTCGGGCACGATTTTGATTCGTCCATCTTTCACCGATTCAAGTGCGGCTTTGGCAAGCGGCTCAATCTTAACAAACCATTGCGTGCTGATCATCGGCTCGACGATTTCACCGCCGCGTTGTGAGCGCGGAATGGTTGTTAGATATTTTTCTTCCTTGATGACCAAGCCGGACTTCTTCATATCAGCCCATAGATTCTTGCGCGCCTCGAATCGATCCTGACCTTTGTACGATCCGCCGTTTTCATTGATTCGCGCGGCTTCATCCAATACCGATATGATCGGAAGATTGTGACGCTGTGCAATGGCATAATCGTTCGGATCATGTCCAGGTGTGATCTTCAATGCGCCGGTGCCAAATTCCATGCTGACGTATTCGTCCGCGATGACGGGAATCTCGCGCTCGAGCATCGGTACAATGACAGTCTTGCCGATATATTTTTTATAGCGTTCATCGTCGGGATGCACTGCTACCGCAGTGTCGCCCAAAATTGTTTCAGGACGAATCGTTGCAACCGGAATGAATTCCTTCGAATCCTTCAATGGATATTTGAAATAATACAACGTGGCCTCTTCTTCGCTATATTCCACCTCGAGGTCGGAGACTGCGGTCTTCAAGCCCGGCGACCAATTAATTAAACGGGGTCCGCGATAGATGAGTCCTTTTTCGTAGAGGCGCACAAAGGCTTCCCGTACCGCGCGCGACAGCCCATCGTCGAGAGTGAAGCGTTCGCGATCCCAATCGCAGGACGCGCCGAGCCGTCGAATCTGATTCGTGATCATGCTTCCATATTTTTTCTTCCAATCCCAGGTGCGTTTGATGAATTCTTCGCGTCCGAGTTCTTCGCGCGTCACTTCTTCTGTTTTCAATAGATTGCGTTCCACCATGAGTTGCGTGGCAATGCCCGCGTGGTCAGAGCCGGGCACCCACAGCGTGGAAAAGCCCTTCATGCGATGATAGCGGATCATCAAATCTTCCATGCTGACGAACATGGCGTGACCGAGATGCAGTTCGCCGGTAACATTGGGCGGCGGGATGGAGATGACGAACGTCTTGACGTTTGGATCGAAATCTTTTTTGTTCGGGTCATTCCACGGTTTGAAATATCCGCCGGTTTCCCATAGCGCGTACACGCGCGGCTCGGTGGATTTAAAATCGTAAGCTTTGGGTAGTTCGTGTTTGGTCATTTCTTCTCCTTGGGCGATGCGGCATCACGTTGCCTTCGCCCGCTTCGAGTCCCAGAGAACTCAAAATTGTATCGCTGTGAAGCCCATCCGAGTTTGACAGGATAAGCGCTCAGTCTTTGATAGAGTTCGCCAGTATGTTGTTGAATATGGCGAAGGTTATAAAGTTGTAATTCAAGCTTGTTTGCAAGATGACCAGTATCACCTGTCTTTTCTTCGAGGTTCATGTTAAATATTTGTTCAACTACATCTCGCTCGACCTGCGCGAGTTTCTCCAGAATTTCTTCTTTTGAAAACGGAATACCTTGATGGGAATGCAGTCGTTGTTCCCAACGGGCATAGCCTTTATCGTTTGCTTTCAAATAC
>JBAUMB010000200.1:0-2412 GCA_049578465.1 Anaerolineales bacterium | reverse complement strand
ATGTGACTTATCCAATCCAGGCATAGCTCTGAATTTGTACGGATACCCAAAAAAACAAAAGGCGGGCATTGCCCGCCTTCCTGATAATGAGTTGAATTACATCAACTGGATTTCTTTTCCTCCTTGTCAGCACGGCGACGGCAGTTATACCAGTAGGTCAACGCCCCTTTTTCCGTCAAGGTCGCGCCTTCAATGAATGCCGCAACGATGACCTCTTTGCCTTCATCCTTGATGGTCGCATAAATCAACCGGGCAGCATCCGCTTTGGACTTGCCTTCCTTAATCAGCGCTTTGCCCTGGGCAATCGCGTGCTTGACGTTGTCCTTATTCAAATCGGGCTTCTTCACTTCCGGCTTCTGTTCCGGTTGGGTGTTGTCGGTTGATTCAACCACCTTACCTGCTGACGGTTCGATGGCAGGCACAACAGGGGCTTTGTTGGCGGGCTTCGCGTTCTTGGCAGGCGTCGCGTTCTTGGCGGGCTTCACGTTCTTAACAGGTTTCTTGACCATGATAATTTCTCCATAATGTTTTGATGAGGGTTTCCGCCTTGGTGGCGGGCATGGTCTCGAATCCGGCAACGTCTTCAAACATTGCCAGAAGTACATCGACAAAATCGTTGTATTCCAGGTCAACACCAAACTGCTCATTGACGATTTCAACGAGTGTTTGCTGCTGTTCTTTCGATAGTGTGTGCATGTGTGTTTTCTTCGTGACCACATGCCCACCGTCCCGCCAAACTCCCGTTAGGGCAACATGCAGAACCGAAATATTTTCGCGCCCGAAAACGAATAAATACCCTAGAAATATCAAGCGGGAGAAAGCGCATGAATTACAACTTGGAGAAATACACGGACGATCAGGTAAGCGCTGTCCTCAAATCAGCGGACATCGGAACTGCGATTGAATTGTGGGAAGAAGGGGACTGGGACACGTACAGCAAGACATGCGATGTCCTGCGAAGTCTATTGCGTGCCGGATACGGAGATGTGATTGAGACCCGGCACGTGCAATTCATGTATTTCATCACGACCCATCTCTACTCGCGCTTCCCATTCAAGATAACCGACAGCAGGCTATTTCAAATCGACTTACCGGCCATGACGCGGGAACAGGACGCGACGTGGGCAAGGTCTACGATAGGCGAATTCTGGACGGAGACCCTTTAGCAATGAGCCTAAGAAACTGGAAAGATGCCCTTGGCTACTCCCGTTTTGATTCTTTTTATTCTGTCCAAGTATTCCTTTGCCCGCTTCCTTAGTTCAGCTCTCTTGATTGCGGCATCCGGATCCTTAACGACACCGTCTTCTTTTCGTATCAACTTGTGCTCCTCGAGAAGCTCCGGAAACTTCTCCTGAACCTTGTCCATTAGTTTCCAGCCGTCAAGCCCATTCTTGTGCAGCTCATTTACTTCGCGCAATACGTCTAAAGCCACTGTATCAACCGTCATCGCGAAGTCGTATTTGTAGCCCCTTTTCTCGGCCATGGGTCTACCTCGTTTCTTGGGCGCTAGCATGTCTATCCAGCGCTCAACATTTTGAAGCAGTTTGGCCTTCGAGTGAAACAGGTTAAGTTGGAGAATCACGTAGTTGTCAACCTCAACGAGCTTGGTTAAATCATCTAGCGGACAGCAAACAAAGTCTGTTTTACGTGAATGAAATAATTTGTGTCTCACATTTATATACCACAATTCAGAGTCCATTTCAGGGTCCAACCAGTGTCGGTAGACTTCATGTGGCTCACGTTTCCGGTCTTTCCATCCCCCCTCACGGTTAAGCATTTCCATGTAGTCCTGCTTCTTCCTTTCTATCAAGGCCTTCCTTTTCCCATCAAGGTCGAACACGCTCATGAAGTCCTCCCTTACCTCTTCCGTCCAAGTCTTTGGATCAGTCTCCCTGAGCCAGTAATACCAGTGCTCGTATTTCTTCAGTTTCCGTTTGAATGAGGGGCTGCGTCCCGTTGCCAAGAAATTCTCCCTTTTAAATTCCCGATTTTGTTTTGGGTCTAGAGACCGGAGTTTAGCTCGCGTAAATTGCGGGATGTAGGAACGCCCTTTAAGCAATTTGAAAACTCAAAGCGCATGAAGCCAGGATTTCATCCTGTGCCTGCGTACCTATACGCGCTGACCAGATAACGGTTAGGAAGGTCGATTCTAAGCATTTTGGTAAAGGTGGCAAGAAGAAATGAAAGAACTTGAATGTGGAAGCATAGAAGAAATGACAGAGGGCCAAAAACAAAGGGTGACAGGCTTCTTTGCATTTAGGCTGGAAGGGTTTACGGAAGAAGAGGTTCACAGGTTATCTCGCACCAAGCAGTTTATGGAGGATGTGATTAGCCTTGGTCTTTCTGTTGGAGCTAAACAAATTGTTATTAGGGCGGAAGCAAGAGATGACTGAACAGAAAGAAGTCCTAATT
>JBAUMB010000199.1:0-7019 GCA_049578465.1 Anaerolineales bacterium | reverse complement strand
CCACAAAAGCGGAAAGGAAAAATTTCTTGACCGCTCGATTGAAATCGAAATTGGAATTAGATTTGTTTCTCGACATGGACATCCTCTGGTGAAGTGATAATGCTCACGAATAGTAGCATAGCCAGATGACAACCAGATGAATAAATTAGTGGGCTCTCTGCTACTCTGAAGAATTCACGCATTGGAAGAAATGGTAAAATTCTTAATCAGACGCACGGAGGTTGTCAAACATGGAAGCTAAAGTAATATTTACGCCAAAAGTACCTAAGGATGTAACAAAGCTACTTTCAGATTTCCTTTCAAAATTTTCTCCATATGAGCTTGAACAAGATTCGAAATTATGTCTTTATTTGGACGAGAAAAGTAAGGCATATTACCTCACCTGCCATCTTCAAGGTGATACGCTTATAAAGTTCACTGATACAGATGCAAGTCTCAATGGCGAAGACGATGATGATATTTACAAATTAAATCGCGAGATTACAGAAGATCAAGATGACCTGCCCCCCAAAAGCTGATCCACTTTATGAGTTAGGATTAGCAAAAGGAGACAGGCAACAATGCCAAGAAAATATTTCACCACAGAACAGATCATTAGCAAATTGAGAGAAGCGGAAGTGCTGATCAGTCAGGGCAAGACCGCCGAAGAAGCGAGTCGCGCACTTGGGATCAGCGAACAAACCTATTACCGCTGGCGGAAAGAATATGGCGGAGTAGGGACGGAACAAGTGTACCGTCTGAAAGAATTGGAAAAAGAGAATGCGCGTTTGAAACGATTGGTAGCGGATCTTTCGTTAGATAATGCGATTCTGAAAGAGACGGTCAAGGGAAACTTCTAAGCCCAGACAGACGAAGACAAGCGGTGCAAGCTGCACAAGAAGTCTTTGCTGTCTCAGAACGAAAAGTCTGCCGGGCACTCGGACAACCGCGATCGACGCAACGCTACATCAAACAGAAATCGAACGATGAAGATAGCCTCACACTGCGCGTGGTGGAATTGGCGGGCCAATATGGACGCTACGGCTATCGTCGCATCACAGCTCTGCTGCAGAACGAAGGTTGGCGAGTGAACCATAAACATATAGAGCGCTTGTGGCGTAGAGAAGGCTTGAAAGTACCTGCGAAGCAGCCGAAACGCGGAAGATTGTGGCTAAATGACGGTTCCTGTTTGCGTCTAAAACCGGAGTTTCCGAATCATGTCTGGAGCTATGACTTTGTCTTGGAACGCACTCATGATGGACGCGCGTTTCGTATCTTGAATGTGATCGATGAATACACGCGTGAATGTTTGGCGGCGAAAGTGAAACGACACTTGGATCATGAAGATGTGCAAGAATGTCTCACCGAATTATTTTGTCAACGCAGAGTGCCGGTTCACTTGCGTTCGGATAATGGACCGGAATTCATCGCCAATGCGTTACGAGAATGGCTCAACAAGCTCAGTGTGAAACCATTATTCATTGAACCGGGTAGTCCTTGGGAGAACGGTTATGTCGAATCCTTCAATGGCAAGATGCGGGACGAATTGTTGAACCGTGAAATCTTTTATACACTTCAAGAAGCGCAAGTCTTGATTGCGCGATGGAGAGAGGAGTACAATCACTTCAGACCACATAGCTCTTTAGGATATCGTCCCCCAGCACCACAAGCCTGGCTGGTGTCTATAATTCCGCAGTCAGGACTAACATAAACTTTGGTACATAGTATTGGGGCAGGTCAGTCGCTTCACTGACACCATAGGTCAACCCGATATGAAATTCGGTCCGATATTCACGCCAGTACATCAAGGTCATCAGCAATTGGTCTGCTCCGCTCAATTTTGCCGGTCGGCCAAAGTCACGCAATCCGCTTTCAACAACTTCCAGCATCTTTTCAAACGTGCTGCGTTGAACGCCGGTCGACCTTTTGAATTCTTCATCTTTCAACTTCTGAACAGTTTCGTATCTCATGCGCCTATTATGGCTCATCTCTCACTTATGCAAGAGGCCTAATCTTTCCTCCTAAAATGTCTCATATATCCTGAAACGGTACACTCTACGATCCATTAGGCCGAGAGTCTCTGCGAAGTGAACTCAACAGGAGCTAAAAGCGCACGCGGGTCGGGTAGATGCGGTTGTTGGGTGGCTCCTACTATTCATCCACCCAAAGTTCACTACGGGTAACAGTTTGGGGGGTATCTTTTTTCAATTGCCAATACACATGATATTTCTGATCATAAATGCTATATAAAGGTTTGACCATAAATTCCTTCTGATTATCAGTAATTATGAAGTGCAAAGGTTCTTCTGTTTCTACAATCCAATCCATTTTGCTGGTCACTACTTCTAATTCGGGCATAGTATCTTTTGAAAGTAAGTTGTCGGGAGGAGAATCGTAGTAGTGATTATTAGTATATATTGAAGGCATACCCGACTTTCCCAACTCCGCAGCCATCACAATCGGACCATACAAGATGGCGAATTTTGAAGTATCATCCGGTAAAAACTCCAAATGCGTTGAAAGGGGTATATCGAGCTCAACTTCATCATTATCTTCCCAATTTCTTCTGACAGAAATAAAAGAAGCATCATCACCGGTTTCCACCTTTTTACCATTCACCTTAACGAGAATTCCATCCTTAGCCCAATAGGGAATTCTGATTTTCAAATCAAAGTTCCCCGGACAGCCCCAGATCTTCAAGACGGAAATGTTACCTGTCGGAAAATTGGTCTGTTGGGTAATCTCAACATTTTTTTCTTTCCAACTTACCTTCGAGGCAATAAAAAGATTGACCAGCAATTCATCTTCGCCTTTAAAATAAATGGCCTCGCCATATCTATTGTGGTTTTCGATCCCAGTACCCTGGCAACACCAAAAAGCATCTTCTTCATTACCAAACATTTTCCAGTGCCCGGGTCGTAGCGACAGCGTATAAATCATTCTTCCATTTTCAGGATGTTGCGAAGCTAAAATATGGTTATATAACACTCTTTCGTAATAATCGGCATAAACCGGATTGGCCTCTTCCGAAAATAAGTCCTTGCTCAACTTCATCATATTGTAAGAGCAACAGGTTTCCTGCGCCTGATAATCTAGCTCTTGGCTTAGGGTATCGGGACCATAATTCCAATGCTCATGAAAACCTGTACCACCTGTAGCGTAAGACCGGTGCAAAGCCACCTGGCCCCAAAAGAATTTGGTAGCTTTCAAATAATCGGCATTTCCAGTTGCTTGGTAAAGTCTGAATAGCCCGATGAACTGAGGTATCGTAGTATTTGCATGGTGGTAATTACTGGTAATCGGGTTGTTTAGCTGGTCAATTCCCTTCAGCGCGGGATAATATTTACTGTCCTGAACGAAAAATTCGGCTGTCTTCAAATAGTTTTTATCGCCCGTTATTAAATAAAGATTAGCAAGACTTTCGCAAATACCACCGGTTTCTATTTTGTCAAAAAGCTTTTGCCATACGGCACGTTCGAGTCTATCGCAGCGGTTACAGAGCCAGTCACCCATCTTGACGGCACAGGATAAGGCAGTTTTGTTTCCTGCATAAGTATAAGCGTCAAGCATGCCCTGAAGAAGCTTATGGATTGTGTAATGAGGAGCCCAGCCCTCACCCGAAGTCTCAATATCATCAAAAACCTTTTCAGGAAAAGCGCTCAAATAGCCATTCGGGAATTTATTCTGACATTGTTCCAATTCTTTTATCATGTAGTTAAGTCGTTGTTGCGCTTCCCGATTATCGTCATTAGCAAACAAAAGACTTAATGCCGTTAAATAATGACCCGTTGTATGCCCGCGAAGATCACAGTCCGGACTCTCCCAGCCTGCATACGCTTTTATTCCAGCAGGAGTTGGAATGCCTGCATTTTCCTTAAAGGTGAACAGTAAACGTTCTGGGTTCAATCGGAACATATAAGCAATATTAACTTCATGGGCAGCTTTGAATGGCCCATCAAGTAGCCTTACATCTTGAATATCAAACGGCTTAAATTTCAAAGTTTGCATTAATTTTCTCCTATGCATATCTACAAAGAAAGACACAATGCTTAGGGCAACCTTGCAAGTGATAATCAGGTGGTAATTAGAGGTTATACGAGCAACAAGCCGTTTGACGATAACCTGCTGCTGACCCAGCGAGACAGCCAAATAGTATTTATGCGGATCATATGAGGAACAGCATCCAATTGTGCGGGGTTATTTAGTATTGAGGTTTGAGCATTTCCTAGTGCTACTGCAGATTGGAAATTAATGCGACACAAGGCAAGCATCACAACAATAATAAACAACACTAGAGCAGCAACAATTATGAATAACCTTTTTCGCAACACATACTACAACCCTTGCGCCAGCTGGTAATTAAGATCGTTCCAGCGCAATTTTTCCTTGAACTCATCTATGCGTGGGGTCCCCGTGAAAGTTAGTCATGTTACATTTTCGCAAAACTGGATTTTAGCGCCGGATATAACTCTTGGTAAAGTGGATATGCTTTACGATAAACCCCAACTTGTGCGGGATCCGGCATCATACTCCCCGTTAGATTAACTGCCGTATTACAAGCAGAGACTACATCTGACCACGCTCCCGCACCCACGCCCGCTAGCAATGCCACACCATAAGCTGCACCTTCGGTGGTATTCACCGTGACTAACTCTGCTTCCAAAACTGATGCAAGGATTTGGCGCCACAGCGCGCTCTTCGTCCCGCCACCGGATGCGCGCACTTGGACGATCTTCCCCAAGCCTGCATTTTGAATCAGCGTAAAACTATCCTTCAATCCGAACGATACCCCTTCGAGCACAGCACGCGTCATGTGCGCACGATTATGGCGTAGAGTCAATCCGATGAACGCGCCGCGCGCTAACGGGTCAGGGTGAGGCGTGCGTTCCCCTGAAAGATATGGAAGGAATTGCAAACCTTCACATCCCGCCGGAACAGATTCGGCTTCTTTCAACAACTCATCAAAATCCATATTCGATGCAAGCGTATCGCGGTACCACTGCAAGCTTCCTGCCGCTGAAAGCATCACGCCCATGAAATGCCACATCCCCGGAACTGCATGACAGAAAGCATGAAGACGACCTTCCGGCTCAATCAGTGCAGATGGCGTCGTGGCAAATACAACGCCGCTCGTGCCGACAGTCAATGCAACTACACCCGGTTCAACCGCACCCACACCGACTGCTTGAGCGGCTTGGTCGCCACCACCGGCTGCAACAGGTGTACCAACTTTCAGTCCTGTGAAAGAGGCGGCTTCTTCATTCACGACTCCAGTAAATTCAGGTCCCTCAAAAGTTGGCGGCATCCACGATGCATCGATACCTAGCGCATCCAGAACTTCACGCGACCAATCGCGCAACTTCAAATCGAATAATACAGTGCCCGCGCCATCCGCTTTATCCATGGCATACCCACCGGTCAATTTATATCGGATGTAATCTTTCGGCAGTAATACATGTTTCGCCTTCGCAAATACTTCGGGCTCGTTTTCTTTTACCCACAAAATTTTCGGCGCGGTAAATCCGGTGAGTGCAACATTGCCGGTGATCTGTATAAATTTTTCTTTTCCGATTCGTTGATGGATTTCATCACATTGACTTTGCGTGCGCTGATCATTCCATAAGATCGCCGGACGCAAAACATTTCCTTTCGCATCCATCAATACTAGACCATGCATCTGTCCCGTCAAACCAATAGCTGCGACTCGTTCTCCATCGATATTTGCTTTTTTTAAAACCGAGCGAATACTTTTTGCAGTTGCCTCCCACCATTCCCGCGGATCCTGTTCCGACCAAAGCGGATGTGGCGTTTGTAGCGTGTGCGGCGATGATGCAACCGCAATCACATCACCGCGTTCATCAATCAATAATGCCTTACTTGATGTCGTGGATGTGTCAATGCCAAGAAAATACCTTTTTGTCATTGATTAGCTTCTTCAACAAGAGTCAAAATCCGATTTACATACCTTGCATATCATATGCTTATCTCACACCGAGCAGAAGATCGATGGTCAACTGGTCAAGCCGCTCGTACTTGAGTCCGCGGCTGGCAATGGCGACCCGGTCAAAGACAAGAGATCTGATGCCCGCTGCTTTGCTGGCACTGTATTTGCCGAAATAAGAGGCCAATTGGCCATCATCAGCATTAATCTCAGCGAGAAGGGACTGAGTTTCTTTGTCTGCGTTAAATTGCGCGGCCTTCTCTTTCAGGATGAGGTAGGTGCGCATACAACCGCGAGCGAAATCCTTCACTCCTTCGTAATCCTCCGTGCGATAGGCGTGAGCATCGAAATGACGAGAGCCGGAGTACCCTACCTCTTCGAGAAACTTCACTAGGAAGAAAGCCGCCTTGGGATCGCGCGAGCCGAATCGTAGATCTTGGTCATAGCGGCCGGGATATTGATCATTTAAATCAATGTGAAAGAGTTTACCAGCTTCCCAAGCCTGAGCCACGCCATGCATAAAGTTAATTCCCGACATATGTTCATGAGCAACTTCTGGGTTGAGACCCACCATCTCAGGATGATCAAGTGTAGTAATGAAAGCCAGCATGTGACCGGTTGTAGGATTGAAGAGGTCGGCACGCGGCTCGTTGGGCTTGGCTTCCAAGGCGAATTTTAGGTTGTATTTGTTTTCAAGCACATACTCGCACAAAAAGTTCATAGCTTCGCGGTTGCGCTTGATGGCCTCTACCGGATTCTTGCTGGCGTCCGTTTCAGTACCCTCGCGCCCACCCCAAAACACATAGACTTTCGCGCCGAGTTCCACTCCCAAATCAATGGCGTTCATGGTCTTCTGGAGCGCATACGCACGCACTTTCGGATCGTTCGATGTAAAGGCGCCATCCTTGAAGACGGGATCAGCAAACAGGTTGGTGGTTGCCATTGGAACAACCAGTCCAGTTTCCTTCAGAGCCGTCTTGAAATCCTTGACAATCCGGTCGCGCTCAGCAGATGTCGCATCAATGGGAACCAAATCGTTGTCGTGGAAATTAACACCATAAGCGCCAACTTCAGCAAGCAAGTGTACCAGTTCTACGGG
>JBAUMB010000198.1:0-35614 GCA_049578465.1 Anaerolineales bacterium | reverse complement strand
CCGGCCGCGCCCGCTTCAACCGCTCCGACGCCAGCTCCCGCTCCAGCGCCGGTCGCAAGCACCGACGGGCCAGTTGGATAAAAATTGATAGATCAGCACTATCAGGGCGCGGTGACGCGCCCTTTTTGATTCTCCATCACTAAGCCTTTAGCAATTCAGTTATATAAAATGCTATAATATCTTCTGTCAAATCATGCAGGATATACGTACCGAAAGGTACACATATCTTTTTTTATTTCAATTATCTAAGGAGGAACAACCATGAATCGACTTTTCAAGAAACGACAAAACGTATTCCTGAAACTCATTCACGACCAGGCCGCGCTGACGCTGGAAGGCTTGGATGCATTGAAAACTTACGTAGGCTCCCAAGACCGAACCGCATCCGCACTATTGGAAGCCAAAGAGAAAGAAGCAGATGAAGCTCGTAGAATCCTGATTGACGAATTAAATAAAACATTCATCACACCGTTCGACCGCGAAGATATTTTCGCACTTTCGCGCTCTATTGACGATGTATTGGATTATGCGTACAGCACGGTCAGTGAGATGGAAATCCTGAAGGTTAAAGCAACACCCTTCATGCAGCGAATGGCGGCATTATTAAGAGATGCCGCTTTCGAGCTTTCCATGGCGGTCAACGCCCTCGAGGAGCATCCGGCCGTAGCCAACGATCACGCCCAACGCGCTAAGGCTCTTGAAAACCGCGTCGAAGCCGTTTACCGCGAAGCTCTGGCAGATCTCTTCAGCGGCGTAGAGGATCTCAAGCATGTAGTGAAGATGCTGAAACTGCGCGAGGTCTATCGCCATATGAGCAACGCAGCTGACCGCGGCGATGAAGCCGCCAACGTGATAGCTGATATTGTCGTGAAGATCACATAGAAGTAAGAGAAGAATCAATGCCGCCCATCCTCATTGCAGTGATCATCCTGGGACTTGGATTTTCCTTTCTAAATGGCGTTCACGATTCAAGCAACGTAGTAGCCACGATGATTTCATCAAGGGCCTTTTCGCCTCACATCGCACTGGGAATCACCGCCCTCGCAAATTTTCTGGCGCCCTTTATTTTCGGTCTAGCGGTGGCGGAGACAATCGGAAATGATGTTGTTGCATCCAGCTCCATCAACCTCACAGTAATTGTGGCAGCACTGGTCAGTGCAATCGCGTGGGATATCCTAACATGGTATCTTGGATTTCCGAGCAGTTCCTCTCATGCATTAATTGGAGGTTTGATCGGAGCTGTGGTCATAGACGGGGGATGGAAAGTCATCGAGCTTCCGGGGTTGATCAAAATATTGATTGCACTTTTTACGTCTCCATTTCTTGGCTTTATCTTTGGGTTTATTTTGTTAAGACTAATATTGTTATTGAGTTGGAACGCAACGCCAAAGATCAATGGATTATTCAAACATAGTCAAATAGTCACGGGTGTCGCCTTGGCACTGAGTCATGGCGCCAATGATGCAGAAAAAACTATGGGGATTATCACATTGGGTTTGGTTACGGCCGGATACTTGAAGGTTTTTGTGGTTCCATTTTGGGTTATTATCATTTGCGCTGGGGCGATTGCGTTTGGTACCGCTATTGGTGGTTGGCGATTGATCCGAACATTGGGAGGCAAAATGTTTAAGATCCGCCCCATCGATGGCTTTACATCGCAATTAGCATCTGCACTTATCATCATCGGAGCGTCTTTGATCGGCGGGCCGGTCAGCACGACTCAAGTAGTGAGCGCAACGATCATGGGCGCGGGCACAGCCGAAAGAGCGAACAAGGTGCGCTGGGGAGTTGCAGAGGAGATTGCAATGGCATGGCTGTTGACCATTCCTGCCACTGCTTTGGTTGCCGCTGGTTTATACTGGGTGTTTATTCGGATTATCTGATTAAATAATCTATCACAGTTTAATAACGAACGCGGCCCCCATGAATCGCACATAGGAGCCGCGTTATAATTTAATTTTGTTAGTGATGAAAATTAATCAGCGGCGCTGTCTTTGAACTTGGACTCAGTCTCCGCAATCATTGCCTGGCGTGCTGCGATTTTCTCACCTTGTGGTACACCTTCAAAAGGAGCAACGCGCTCGAGCACGAACCAAAGGACAACCATAAAGACAACCAAACCGATGATCAATCTGCCAACTGCATCATTTGGCGGCTGGAAGCCTACCCAGATCAATACCAATCCTCCTAAAATAGCAAGGATGGCATTCGGCTTGGAAAGAGCACCAAGATTGAACGGGCCTTTTTCCTTCCAAGTCCGGCCTTCGGCGAAAAGACCGGCCACGATCGGCATAATGTAGGAGATATACAGGAAAACTGCACACCCAGCGGCAAGAACGGCAAATGCTCCACCATACAAGCAGGAAAGCAATGCCAAGATTCCACTCGTCCAAATGGCAACAGTCGGCGTGCGATAATTTGTACTGACGTGGCTCAGACCCTTGGAAAACGGCAGGCCGCCATCGCGCGCAAAGGCATACATCATGCGGGAACATGATGTAATGCAGGCGAGTCCGCAAAGATAGTTGGAGATCACCACGCCAACAACCAAAATAACATTAAAAACTATCGGCATCGTGGAACTGCTCATGATATATGCAAAGGGAGAATAGCCTTGTGCCGCTCCTTTGGTTATATCCGGCATGGCAAGCACTTGTGCACAAACCAGAATATATCCGAAGATGATAGACCAGAGAACTGCCTGCCACATTCCTTTTGGTACATTGACAGCGGCATTGCGGGTCTCTTCGGAAGTGTGCGCAGAAGCGTCGTAGCCTGTGATGGTATATGTAACGAGGAGCAGACCTACCACAAAGGCATACAATATATTATTGGTTTGCGGCCAGACACCGCCTCCTGCGGCTCCCGTGAAATTCGTGAAGGTGAACAGTCGGCTGAAATCAAGATGGGCGGGCGCAAATGCAAGCAGGAAGATCGTCAACAAGGTGGCGACTCCAAAAATTAGATAACCGCTAAAGTCAGTGAGTATCGTAGTAACTTTGATACCGTAGTGGTTAAGAAGCGCTGTTGATGCAATCACAACGGCTGTACCGATTAACCAGATCAAACCGGGGAAACTCCCATTGCCAGTTGCCTGCCAAGCCGCACCTGATACATCTACCTTGAACATATTTCCCAAAATCAGATCACGGAACAACTGGAATACCGCCGTATCTACAGATGATACGACGAAGATTAAGCCGAGCAGATTAAACCAAGCCGTTGCCCAGCCCCAGAAGCGACCGCCGAGAATCGAACCCCAATGATAGAGTCCACCAGCGGTTGGAAATGAGGATGCGATCTGTCCCATGGAAAGCGCAACGATCAGCGCAAACAAACCACCTACAGGCCAGCCAATGCCGACGCCCGCTCCGCCGGTAGCGGCAAAAGCAAAACCAAACGAGGTAATTCCTCCGGCTAGAATACAGATGATCGAAAAGGATATGGCGAAATTTGAAAAGCCGCTCATGCGGCGCGATAGTTCTTGGGCATATCCAAAACCATGTAATTGTTTTACATCGTGCTCAAGATGCTCATCTTGCTTTGACATGACTTATCTCCTTTTTGATTTGGCGAAACAAATGAAGTTGTCGAGATGTCAAGCTAACTAGAGTTCAAATTTCGGCATATCACCTCCGTGATTAATAAACTGAGAATCCAAGGGGTATATCCTACCGGCAATTCGTTTCGATATATAACCCGTGATTATGAGAACAGTGACGCGTAATAAAGACATGTGATAAAACGCTCAATACTGTTTTATATTAAGAGAGACGCGGCGTAACGTATGCCGCGTCTCTCTTAATAGGTTTTTTTAATGCTACCTTCCAAATGCTTCGACCAACTGCTTCGCATGGACCACGCCATCGAAGCCTGATAGACTGCCTTTTCGCAAAACCGCCTTCTCTCCGTTTGGATCGCCGAGACAAGTGACAATTACATCCCCGGCATTCAAATCCTCTTTCTCGGTATATCCATTGGTGGTAACAATGGTTTTTATCCCTGCGGCTTTTGAAGCGGCAACGCCATTCTTTGAGTCTTCCACCACCATAACCTCATCAGCTTTTAATCCCAATTTAGACAGTGCCAGATTATAGATTTCCGGATCAGGTTTTTTTTTGCTGACAACATCGCCCGCAAGCACCAATTCGAATTTAATGTCTGTCAAGATTTTCTCGGTAATGGCTTTTGCGGCCTGTTCATTGGATGTTGTGCAAACAGCGATTTTCAAGCCGGCTTCCATCGCCTCTTTCATGAACCGGTGAATGCCCGGCCTCAATGGAAGTTTTCCGGTCTCGATCAATTCCACAAAGAGTGCAGTCTTGCGCTTGTGCATCTCTGGAATCAGTTTATCGATTTCTTCTTCGGTTATCTTCTTGGAAAAGCCTTTTGTTTTCCAGTGATGCTTCATGCGTTCTTTACCGCCCGCGATTTGGAGCAGTTCATGATAATACTCTACGCTCCATTCATCCGTGAAACCAAATTCCTTAAAGGTCATATTGAACGAGACGCGATGTCCATCGCGTTCGGTATCGATGATCACGCCATCCTGATCGAAAAACACAGCCTTGATTTGTGCCATGCTAACTCCTCTTAATAGAAGAGACACAAAGGGAATTTTTCTTTGCGCCCTTTGTATCCCTTGTCATAAACAGCCTATTTTTTCATCCCGAAGAATTCGTGGAGCGTATCCACGAACATACGATTCTCTTCCTTCGTGCCAATCGTGACGCGGAACCAGCCGTCGCTTCCATACTTCTTGCTTTCGCCGCGCAGAATTAAGCCCTTCGTCTCTGCGAACGCTAGCACTTCTTTTCCTGTCTTTCCGGTTTCGCCGCAGTCGAACAAAATATAATTGGCTTTGGAAGGCATGACGTAAAAACCAGGAATGTCGCTCAGGGATTCGGTAATGAAATCCACTTCACTATTGTTGAAGCGCACGCGCTCGGCAAGTCCATCGATATCTTCAAACGCCGCGAGCGCCGCCCACATCGGAATTGTGCCCACATTCCAAGGAAGAAGCGAACCGGCAATTTGATCAATGACTTCTTTCACTGCCAGTGCGTATCCGAAGCGCATCCCCGCCAAACCATAAGCCTTCGATAACGTACGCGTGATGATCACGTTACTATATTTCTTGATCAGCCCGACTTGCGACATTCCCAAACCCGCGAATTCAACATAGGCTTCATCAATCACAAACGGAATTCCTGTTTCGGCAATGGGAATGAAATGCTTGGCATCCATAAAGTTGCCGGTTGGGTTGTTTGGATTGGCAACAACAATGATCTTAGTCTTATCAGTGACGGCTTTCAAAATGGCATCGGGATCGTAGTACATGAGATGATCTTTGTAAACCATCGGCACGTCAACCATCTTTGCGCCCAGCAATTTGCCGCGCAATCCATAAATGCCAAAGCAGGGTGTATGCTGAATGACCTCATCACCCGGCGCAATGAACATACGGAAGACGTTGTCGTACACTTCACTGGAGCCGTTGCCTAGCATGACATTATATGGCCCATCCAACTTATTGATCTCCGCGATCTTGGTCCGCACTACAAGTCCTTGATCGGGATAACGGTTCGCCATCTTGGAATACTTAACCATCGCCTCCAAGACTTTTTGCGAAGGCGCATTCGGGTTTTCATTCGACATCATGCGATGCAATGCAGGATTGCGCCAGGCCTTCTCGATATGATCCGAAATGTACATCGGAATTCCCTTTACCCAAGGAACGTAATACTCTTCGACTTTTTTAGTCATTCTTTACTCCATCCATATTTTTTGACACAGCGTGATAATTAGTGAACTTTATGCTTTACCGACGCATTCCAACATTTCCATCCAATGGATCACGGCTTTGCGGGTTGCATCGCGGACAGCGACATCGATCTTACCGGGATCATATTCATCGCGGTGCGCGCTGATATATTCAAACTTCGCATCGATCAATGTGTGCTTCAATTCCGTAGAGACATTGAACTTTGCGCCGCCAGCCGCAAGTAGTTTCTTGATGTAATCTTCCGGCAAGCCAGTTCCGCCATGAACCACCAGCGGGGTTTTGATTCCGTTGCCATTCAACATTTTATTAATTGTTGCCATGCGTTCGAAATCAATTTTCGGATTCTTCGTTTTATAAACACCATGTGCGGTACCGATGGCTGGAGCAAAAATATCCAAGCCGGTACGTTCGACAAATTCAACGGATTGTTTTGGATTCGCCAACTGCGCTTCATCTTCCGCGACTTTGATCTGATCTTCCACACCGCTGACAGTTCCCAACTCGCCCTCAACGGAAATATCTCCAACTTTATGGCAATAATCCACCACTTCTTTGGTCTGGCGGATATTCTCATCGTATGCTTTCTTCGATGCATCGATCATGATATTGGTATAACCGGCGTCCGCACATTTCTTGCAGTAATCAATATCGGTACAGTGATCCAGATGCAGGCAGACCGGCACCGGCGCAGATGAAGCCAGATTGCGGTAGATCGCAACCATCATGCTCGTCCCAAGGAACTGGGATGGTTTGACTGAAGTCTGAACGATGACCGGAGCTTTCTTTTCGACGGCGGCATCAATCACTGCTTCGAATTGAAGCAGATCCGTAACATTGAACGCACCAACGGCGTATTTGCCCTTGAACGCTTCGACCATAATTTCTTTCGCATTTACGATAGACATATTCACTCCTTATTTTTGAATCAATTTATAGATTGTTTGTGCTCACGTACAAAGGTTGAAGTTTAAAAAACACAACCTGCTTGCTTACATTATTTTTTTCTTCAATGGCTTTTCTACTACATCTTTCAGCCATTGTTCCCAGCGATAATCTGTGACGTGCTGGCGGAAGCGACCAAACCATAAATCAGCATAACCCTGAAAATCTTCCTCGAGCTTCGAAATGCCAGTCTGCGTGGTGCCCCACATCGCCTCGTGGAGTTCCGACATCGGCTCCATCAGTTTCAGGCGGGCGAAACGCTTCGGGGTGACCTCCCCAAAATACTCTTGAAGGAGGAGGCGGATTTGTTCATCGTTCAAGCGATGATGGTGAGAGAAATTTCCGAGATCGAAGAAGATGTCGCCCATACCAGCGTATTCCCAATCCAGCAGACGCAGTTCCCCGATCTCACCTGCCACATCTTCATCCAGCCAGTTCAAGTTGAGCAGATCATCATGGCATGGCGTGGGAATGTACGGATCTTTCAAAAGGGCTTTTTCTACTTCATGCGTTTTTTGCGTGATCCATTCCCAATCAAATGGGAATTTGGAATTGTTGGCCTTCGACGTTTTGGCTAGCATTTCCACACGACGGAACACATTGAACTCGCCTTTCAACTCCGGCGCGCGGCGATGGAAGAGTCTCAACTTGTTGGCGACGCGCTTCAAATTATGCGGCTTAACAATCTCGTCCGGCGGCACGCGCTTGCCGTTAATGAAACGGGTCACAATATAACCCTCGGGCTCGATAAAGTACACGACCTCCGGCGCGATTCCCAGCTGACCCGCGACGCGATTCGCCGCATGTTCCACATCGCGCTTGATACCCAACATCTCCGTGCCTTCCCCAGCTAGGCGAATGACATATGATTTTCCATCCGCGTCAATCCTAAAATTTAGATTTGTGATGCCGCCGCTTAAGGGCGTCTTCTTGATATTCTTTGACTCAGCAAGAAATGGTACCTTTGAAATGGCTCTGTCAATTGCAAGTGACATGGTCTCTCCTCATTATTAGTTATAAATATAACTTGCTTCTATTTATAAATCTTCAAGGCACTACTAGATAGCATCACTCAGCGGTACACCTCCTATCGTCAATTTTTGCCTAGCTATAACACTAAAACTACCATGACGCTACGCCGCTCTTGCTACAGGAACGGCCGTACGTTCACCCACAAATGCCTCAAGGCTGGAAAACCCCTGGGCAAAGGTCTCGACCGTGCTGACTGTAGCTGGGTGAATATTAAACTGTTCCAATGACAAGCCATTCGGATCGTAAGCCTGTATACAGTAAGGCAAAGTCAACATCTTGTCCAATATATGCTGAGGCACCTCTTCTTCAATCTCAGGCCGGAAATTAAGATGATCGCTCAGTTCGAAAAGAGGCTCCAAAACATAGGGCGGGCAAGTATACACAATATTTCCGCCTGCGACCTTTTGAATATCCCAATATTCCATTTTCCCGGCTACCAGCGGTCCAACGCGCATCGAGCAGGATAGCAACTTGCTGGCATAGGCTCCTTCAGTCAACATACGATAGGCTCGGCGGAAAACCGCAATGCCGAACCAATGCTTTTCTTGCCAGGATAATTTTATATTCTTTCGATCTGCTTGAAGATCCAGAGCCTCATTTTCGGTCAAACGTCCGATCATCATGGTGACAACGGCACGCCAAGTCCTCATATCCACTTTATTCTTTTCCGCGATCTTCATACCCGCCATAACCGCATCCGCAGAAGCCATGATTTGAGGCAAAGTAAAACAGGTAGTGGTATTGGTGCTGATACCTTTTGATGTAAGGACTTTGAGAACCTCGATACCCTGCATACTAGCTGGCACCTTAATCATCACGTTGGGACCAATGGCACACAGTTCATCAGCAGCCTCAATCATTGGATCTGTTTCGGCAAACAGACGCGGATCCAATTGAGCCGAGATCCAGCCAAACCGTCCATTGGTGGCTTTAAATATTGGCAGGTACATCTCCGCGCCGCGCCTGACAATTTCCTTATAAGTTAACATCGCCAATCGTTTTTGACTAAGCTTCGGATTGTCTCGGCACAACGTGCTGACCCATTCACCCCAATATTTAGGATCACTCTGAACGGCTCCCCAAGAAAGAGGCGGATTCGTAGTACAGCCTCTGAAGACACTTTGCTCTGGATGTTCGGCATTATAGAGACGCAATAGTTGTTCTTTTAAAGCAGCTTTGCGAGATGGTTCTGCCGCATTAACCAACCTCTGAACCCAGTGGTCAAAGATCAAAGGTGATGAATCCCACCATATCTCCATATCAGGGTTTGTCTTAATCAACCGTTCAACAGGGCTTTCAATCATAGTATCTTCTCCTTTCTCGGAAGCAACGTCGTCATTCGACTTCAACAATTATGCTCTGACTCGATCTCCTTTCGGATCCCATAAAGGAGATGCAGCAACAACTGCGCCGATCTGTTCACCAAAAAATTCGATCTCAAGCTTCGTGCCGGGCTTGCTGTGTTCAATCGGTAGATAAGCGTAAACGATGCTCTTCTTGACCGAATAGCCATAACCTCCGGCGGCGACCCATCCAATAATCTTTCCATCCATCGTTCGGACCGGTTCCTTGCCAATGGCGATCAAACGATCATTTGCCAGAGTGATGCACACCAGCTTGCGCGTCAACCCTTTTTCTTTCGCCTTGACCAACGCGTCTTTGCCGATAAAATCGCCTTTATCCAGCTTGACTGCAAATCCCAAACCAGCCTCCAGCGGATTGTAGTCCGGGCTGATCTCGCTACTCCAATAGCGGTAACCTTTCTCAAGCCGCATCGTATCTATCGCTTTATATCCGCCAGCGACCATGCCTTCGGATTGACCAGCTTCCCAGAGAATATCCCACAAGCGCAAACCATATTCCATCGGGCAATAAAATTCCCAGCCCAGCTCGCCGACATACGTGACGCGCGAAGCGAGAAGAGGCACATCACCCACAGTGATATATTTCGCCGTCATGTATGGAAAGTTCGCATTGGAAACATTATCGGATGTGACCTTCTCGAGAATCTTGCGCGCTTTAGGTCCCCACAAACCGATACAAGCATAAGACGAACCGACATCTTCAATCGTAACCGAACCATCATCAGGCATGTTGATGGATAACCACGAAGAATCATGTTGACCAAAGGCCGTGCCCGTGATAATGAGGAAGCGTTGTTCACCGAGGCGCGTGACCGTGAAATCACATTCGATGCCGCCGCGCTTATTCAAGCATTGAGTATAGATCACCGAGCCAACCGGCTGATCAATATTATTTGCACAGACATAATTCAAGAACTTCAAAGAGCCGGGGCCGCGGACTTCAAGTTTGTTAAAGGATGTCTCATCGAACAGACCCGCGTTCTCGCGCGTCATCAAATGTTCGTAGCCGATCGCACGCGACCAATTCTGGCGCGACCAGCCCTGAGGCTCGTGGCCGTGAGTCGCTTTCTCATCATAAATCTTAAACCAGTTTGGACGTTCCCATCCGAACTTTTCACCGAACGAACAACCAAGGTCGCGCAGACGGAAATAGGTCGGCGAGAGTCGCTGGTTGCGCCGCGACATGCGTTCCTCGCCGGGGAAATGAATATCATAATATTGAGTGTATGTTTCGATCGTGCGCGCCACTGTAAAGTCGAGGCTGTTGTAATTGGAACCGAAGCGTCGCACGTCGAGCCGCCACATATCCCATTCGGGATGACCATCAATAATCCACTCGGCCATCGTCTTGCCGATGCCGCCCGCACCCGCCAGTCCATGCGCACAGAACGCACATGCCACCCAGAATCCTTTCACTGAAGTTGGACCAAGCAAGAATTCTCCATCCGGTGTAAATCCTTCGGGGCCGTTCAAAAGTTTAATGACCTCCGCATTTTCAACTGCCGGAACGCGCTTGATGGAGTTTTCCATTAACGGTGTAAAGCGCTCCCAATCCGGCGGCAACAATTGATATTTAAAATCATGCGGAATGCCATTCAAGCCAAAGGGTTCGGGCTGGCGTTCATATCCGCCAGTCACCAAACCACCCACTTCTTCACGCCAATAGACGAGCAAATCGGGATCGCGCAAGGTTGGGAAATTATGCGTAACGCCATCGATGGGTTTCGTCAAGATATATAGATGCGCCATCGGGACAACCGGCAAATCCAAGCCGACCATTTTCCCCACTTCGCGTCCCCACTGACCTGAAGCGTTGACCACAACCTCGGTCTTGATCGAACCTTTATTGGTAACCACTTCAGTGACGCGGCCGTTCTTTACGATGATATTTTCAACATCAGTGTCGGTAAATATTTTTGCCCCGCGATTTTTCGCGCCGATTGCCAAGGCGTTCGTCAAGCCTGTTGGGTCAATAATGCCATCATTAGCGGTGAATGCCGCGCCGACTACGCCATCCAATGAGATAAGCGGAAATTTATCTTGTGCTTCTTTCGGCGATATCAATTCCATATCCACACCAAACGAACGCGCCATTCCAACGAGACGTTTGTTCTCTTCCATGCGTTCGGCAGATGAAGCCAGACGAATGCCGCCGACTTCGCGCCACGATGTATCCTGCCCGGTTTCGTCTTTCAGCTTGCGATACAAATCTGTGCTGTAATGCATCATGCGCGTGAGATTTGCATCCGAACGCATCTGCCCCACCAACCCCGCAGAATGCCACGTAGAACCTGATGTCAATTCGTGGCGTTCGAGGATTACAACATCTTTCCAACCCATGAGCGTAAGATGATAAGCGATACTACATCCGCCCACCCCGCCGCCAATGACGACCACTTGTGCTTGTGAAGGTAATTCAGCCATGCAATTCTCCTTGTTGCAGGTTATCTCATGAAGCAACCTGCGTGTGTATTGAAAAAAAATATAAAGGTATTACCATCGGCAATACCTTACGAAATCTAGACCTGCCAGATCGAACCTGGCTTTGCCATCTCTGCGACAATATCGAAAGAAGAAATGATTCCGAGCGGGAACGCCTCGGGTTCTTTCTCGTCAATCACTACGAGACGATGATAATGTTTCTGGATCATCAAGTCTGACGCTTCGCGCAAACTTGCATTGATATCAATGGTCAGTGCCGAATGCATCACATCGCGCACGGTCAACGCTTCATCCACGCCGTCTTTCACAAAATATAAAAGGTCCTTGCCGCTGATGACGCCTTGCGGAATGCCTTTGGCATCCACAATCAAAACTGAACGCCAACCCGCTTGGGTCATTGTGCGAGCCGCAGAATAGATCGGAGTTTTGTCGCGGCAAACCAAAATCGAATCTGACATTACATCGGCAACCGTTTCCCGACGCGGCTTTTCTTCCTGCGCGATGCTTGCGACAAAGTCAGAGAGAGAAATCACGCCGACTGGTTTGCCGTTATCGGTTACCAGCAAGCGACTAACATCCCGATCAATCAACCCGCGCACGGCTTCGGTTATAGATAAATTTGCATCAACCGAATCAACCGGCTTGGACATCAGGTCCGCCGCTGTAAGTTTACGCATCGTCGCAAGACTTTTATTATCCACGGAAAGCCATTCGCCCGCCAAGAGATCAACGTCGGAAATAATCCCAAGCGGCCGGCTATCTCGATCTTCAACGATCAATGCATGGATATGATTCTGATTTAATAGAACAGCAACCTGACCCAAAGTCGCATCAGGTCGGCAGGTGAGCAAGCCGGGGTGCATCAAATCACGGACAAGTTTAGTCATGGCAATACTCCGTTATTGAACCTCGTCAACTTCTTTGTACCATTTAACTCGGTCACCGACGCGGGCTCGCAATCGCCACGCTAACGATTTAGGTTCCTTTTCAATTTGAGTCAACGCTTCATTGACCTGTGATTCCACATGTGACTTTTGCTCAACTGTGAGCTGCGAATATCCTTGAGCAAGGACCCTCACCTTCTCAAGATTCATAGTGACAGTGCGCCAAAATCCCCAATCGTTGCCGCATATTTCAGCGATCCGTTTGATATTGATAACCTCTTTATCGTTATCGCCTAAAGAATGTTCAAGTAGCAACATGATGGTGTCGATAATATCCTTCTCATTGATCTGGACGATTTGCATTTTTTCGAGGAGGAGTTCAGCCAACGGGATAGTAGACGAGTCGACTTCCAAACGTCCTGCCCAATAAATGGTATGGCAAAAATCAAGTTTTTCGTAGAAGACATCCAAGTGCAAACCTGCTTGTGGTTTTTCGTAAATCGCACGTTCGCCTTCAGACACAATAAAGACTTCGAGATTCTCTTTATAACCGAGTGCCTTCATCAATTCCTGAATCTGTTTGGTCTGTTTGTTATAAGCCGCGAAATCAATATCAGTATAAGCGCGCCCCATCGCGGCTTGGAGGTAACCGAATTCAGGACAGTGCATTTGAAACGCCAGCGAACCGATCACGCGTAGAATGATCTTAGATTCGTCGGCGGCTTTAAGGATGCGTTTCAATTCATTTTCGAACTTATCTCGTTCACCCTGGTTTTGTTCACCCATCCCAATCACATTGCCAGCCATAAACGACTCCTAGAATCAAACTTTGGCATGTAACACTGACGAGGAAATATCTTATATACACTTGCATTATAACTAATAAGACAAAAACTTGCAATTTCTTTCAGATTCTTATATAATCTGTCAGTAAAGCATTCAACCTCCTTCAAGTGATTCCAAGGCTCAGTTGATGAGTAAAGCGCTCATACCAGCTCAGAGGCGAGAACGAATACAGAAGTATCTGGAGACTTATAAGATCGCCCGGACGGTCGATCTCTATAAAATGCTGGAAACTTCTGAAGCAACGGTCTGGCGGGACTTGGAGTGGCTTGAGCAAAAGGGAATTATCGAAAGAACTCACGGGGGAGCGATGCTAAGTGAAAGGATAACTTTAGAGCCAGAATATCAGCAACGCGCAAAAAAACATCCGGAAGAAAAACGAATGATTGGAGCGTTAGCCGCCTCTTTGATCGATGATGGAGATATTGTTTTCATCAGCAGCGGAACAACCACCACACAGGTTATCCAGCATATTCGCAACGATGCCGATATATCAGTTTTTACCAACAATCTCTATGCCGCGCTGGAAATGAGAGAACCGGGCTTTCATCATTATCTGATCGGTGGAGAATTTCAAGCTCGCTCCATATCAGTAGCTGGACGATTTGCAACTGAGAATTTGAAACAGGTGTTTGCGAACAAAGTCATTATTGGTGTGGATGGTATTAGCTTGAAACACGGTTACACCGTTCCATCGAATGAAGAAGCAGAGGTTGTGAAGCTGATGATCGAACACACCAAAGGCAAGGTTATTATCGTGTCTGACCACAGCAAATGGGGAATGGTCTCCAATTTTAAAGTAGCAAATCTGGATGAGGTTGACCAACTTGTAACCGATAAAGCCATTAATGTTTCAGCGATTGAAGCGCTTGCCGAGCATAAAGTGGATACCATAATTGCCGAAGCGAATCCAATGAAAGTCTGATGTTTTTATATTCATCAGGCTTTTTCTTTTTATACGTTAGCATTATCATATAGGCTGATAATTAATTTTGAGAACGAAAAGGTGAATTCATGAAAGATCAAGCACAAATTGTAATCATCGGGGGAGGCATCGTCGGCGCGCAGATCGCGTATCATCTTGCGAAGATGGACAGGAAAGATATCATCCTCGTAGAGAAAGGCGAAATTGCCAGCGGCGAATCGTCTCACGCAGCGGGACTTGTAACGCAGTTCGCCACTTCGCAAACGATGTTGAAGTTCCGCATGTATAGCATCGAACTATACAGCGAACTTGGATTGTTCGATCACGTTGGAAGTTTGCGCGTGGCGTCGACGCGCGAATCGCTCATGGATTTGCAACGGAGCGTCAGCCGCGCAAAGGCATTGGGGTTGGAATGTGAAGTTATCGGTCCAGAGGAAGCGGTCAAGCACATGCCGCAGATCACGAACAAGGAACTTTATGGCGCGATTTATTTGCCGCGCGATGGGCAACTCGATCCGTACACGACCACGAATAGCATGGTCAAGTTTGCGAAAGATTTGGGCGTGACAGTTTATACCAACACGCGCATGACCGGCATCAAATTATCAGCGAAGGGTGAAGTCACAGAGGTTGCGACCGATAAAGGCTCGATCAAGACCGAGCTTGTCATTAACGCCGCCGGACTTTGGGCACCGCGCATCGCCGCGATGGCTGGTCTGCATTTCCCGACCACTCCGGTGGATCATCAACATATTGCGTTGAAGGCAGTGCCGGGTCATGAGTTCAATGCGAAGACTCCATGTTTGCGTGATCCTGAAAATCTGGTTTACATGCGCCAGGAACAAGGCGGACTTGTGATCGGCGGCTATGAACCGAATCCATTAGCGCGCTGGATTGACGGCGTGCCGTGGGAACATGGCGGCACAGCGTTACCTGGAGACATGGATCGCTTTGAGCAATTGCTTGAGGGCGCGATCCGACGTCTGCCGTTCCTTGATCAAGCAGGAATCATTACGCTCGTTTGTCATCCCGGTGCGTACACGCCCGATTGCCAACCCATTCTCGGACCGATGGCTGGCGTGCGCGGAATGTGGATGGCGGCGGGCTTTTCACTCAACGGATACGGCGGCGCGGGCGGCGTTGGAAAACTTTTGGCCGAATGGATCATCGGCGGCGAACCTACGATGGATGTTTATGCTTATAAGGCCACGCGCTTTAGCAACATCTATGATGATCCGCAATACGCGTGCGAACGAACGCGCGAGTGCGTGAAATATTATTATCGATTGCGCTTCCCGAACGATGAATTTGAATGGGCGCGTCCGAGTCGTCTCAGCCCAGTATATTATAGTGAATTAGAAATGGGCGCGGTTTTCGGCGAGAAGTTCGGCTGGGAGCGCGTTAATTATTTTGATCCCGGCAAACCTTCGCGGCGCATGGGCGAAGATCAACGCAAGTGGGGTGGATGGATCAAACCGCCATACTTTGATCGCATCGGAGTTGAACATCAAGCCACGCGTGAACGCGTCTGTCTTTATGATCTGACTCCATTCAGCAAAATCGAAGTCACCGGTCCCGGCGCGTTAGCGTTATTAAATCGCGTCGCTGATAGTGAAATGGATAAGCCAATTGGATCAGCAACGTACTGTCAGTTCTGCAACACGAACGGCGGCGTCGAAGCTGATCTCACCGTGACGCGTCTGGGCAAGGAATTGTTCTGGGTGATCACGGGCGCAGCTTTTATCGGCAATGATCGTTCGTGGCTGGAAATGCACATTGATAATAACGATGGAGAAGTCACTATACGCGACATCAGCGAAGAATGGGCTTGTCTTCCGATTTGGGGACCAAAGGCGCGCGACGTATTGCGCAAGATCACAAAGGATGACATCTCGAATGAATCGCATCCCTATTTGATGACGAAGCAGATCGCCATCAACGGCGCACAGGTTTATGCACAGCGCGTAAGCTATGCGGGCGAACTCGGCTGGGAACTTTATGTCCCGTATAATCGGGCTACGATGGTTTGGGATATGTTGCTTGAAGCAGGAAAAGAATTCAGAATCGAAGTTGGCGGCTACAAGGTGTTGGATGCACTGCGTCTCGAAAAAGGGTATCGCTATTACACCACCGATGTCACGCAACTTGAAACGCCGTATGAAGGCGGCCTCGGTTTTTGCGTTGATCTCAAGAAAAAAGATTTTGTTGGCAAAGCCGCGCTCGCCAAACAGAAAGCCGAAGGCATCAAGCGCAAACTCTGCACGCTGGTCGTTGATGGTGATGAGTTCACGCAAATCTATGGCGGCGAAGCGGTTTATCATGAAGGGAAAGTTTTGAGCCGAGTGCGAAGCGGCGGATACGGTTATACAATAAAGAAGAATATTTTATACGCGTATCTGCCAATTGAACTTGCCAAAGCTGGCAATCGCTTCGAACTTGACCTGATCGAGGGACGCCGTTTCGGTGAAGTGACCGCGACTGTGTTATTTGATCCAAAAGGAGAACGTCTGCACGCATAAAAGGATAATCAATGAATTCACCTTCTCCCGCTTACGTTGGCTTTGGAATGCTCACGCCGGTTGCAATTATGGTGGTCAACCAATTACCCGAACATAACACCGGCGCAATCGTCAAGGATGTTAATGAATTTATCTTTGATGACGCGGCGATCATCGCCTGCCTTCTGCGTCAATGGGAGGTCCCGACCGCAATGATCGGCACTGCCGTTGGAGATGATCTGCGCGGTCACAACTTAGCGAATCAATTGGAAGAATGGGGCGTGCAAAGCCAGGTGCGATTCTCTAAAGCGTTCAAGACTCCACTTGAAGTAGATGTCTCAGATGAGACCGGTGCGCGCACCTACTTTTGGCAGCGCTCGCCGCAAATCTTGGAAACGCTGGAAGATGCCGATCTTTCCTATCTCGATCAGGCGCGTATTTTATACGTGGATTGGTACGATGGCGATCATATAATCCGGGCAATGGATCATGCTATCCAATTGGGATTGCCAGTGTTTCTAAATCTGGAATATGGTCACGCCGATCCGGATCTTCTCAAACGATATGCAGGTAGAGCTGTGTTTTGTCAGGCTGTGACAGATGCCGCACAGCGCGGCGACGAATCGCCGATCGATGTGGCCAAAAAACTAATGAACGAAGGAGTCAAGACTGCATTGATTACAATGGCTGAAGAAGGTTGTCTCGCCGTCCAAGGCGAACAAATCATTCGGATTTCTGCGCCCGTTGTCGGCGCAGTGGATGGATGCGGCGCAGGAGCCACTTTCACAGCCGGATTCATCTATGGCTACCTCCATGAGTGGAACCTCGAAAAATCAATCCGGTTTGCCACGGCCGCGGCTTCGCTCAAAGTGACTAGAGCCGGCCTCCAAATGTTTCCCATCGAAGAAATCAATTCATTGGCTTCAAAACTTGAAGTGACACATCCAGCTTATTGATAATATACAAAATGATAAGGATATAAACCCGTGATAAATTATGCTTCCCTTTTCACTGTAGAACAAGTTGAACGCGTTCACGATGCCTCGCTGGAAATTCTTGAAAACGTAGGCTTGCTGGTGCGGAACGAAAAAGCGCGTTCCATTTTTGGCAAGCACGGCTGCAAAGTGGATACGGAGACGCTCATCGTCAGGTTTCCGCGCACGGTCGTTGAAAAATACCGCACCATGCTGCAACCGACGTTTACATTTGGCGGCCGCGACCCGAAGTTTGACCGCACCATTCCGAAGGATGGGCCGATCATTATCACGGGAAGTTCGGCGCCCAATATCCTTGATCCAATTACCGGCGAGGAACGACGCGCACGTTCCGACGATATCGCGCGTATCGCGCATCTCATCAATGAACTTACCGCAATTGATGTCTTCTCCATTTCAACGTTAGCAGACGACGCGCCGGAAGGACAATTCACCTTGGCGCGTTTATATCCTGCGCTAAAATATTGTCTCAAGCCAATCCGCAGTACGACCAAGGATATGGAAGACATCCTTGCGATTATGAAATTGTTATACGCGATTGCCGGAAGCGAAGAAGCTTATCGCGAGCATCCGTTCGTAACGCATCATTATTGCCCGGTCGTTTCTCCGCTGACAATGGATAAACTTTCCACTGAAGCGATCATCTACTTCAGCGAAAAAGGATTGCCCGTTTATCCAAGCATCGTACCGAACGCAGGTTTGACTTCACCGATGTCCATGGCGGGAACGGTGGTGCAAGGCAATGCAGAATTCCTCGCCGCGGCGGTGTTGATGCAAATGGTGCGTGAGGGCACGCCAACGATTTATGCTTCACTGCCAACAGTCGCCGATATGCGCAGCGGTGCATATGCTTCCGGCGGAATCGAGTGCGGAATTTTGCATATGGCGTTTGCGCAGATGGCACATTTTTATGATGTGCCATGCGGCGGATATATTGGATTATCGAATTCAAAGATCAATGACGCACAGTCAGGCTATGAAACAGGCATGTCATCTGTTGCAGGCGTGCTGGCTGGTGCGGATATGCTGAATATGGTTGGTCTGTTAGACGCACTCAAAGTCTTTGATTTTGCAAAAGCCGTGATTGATGATGAAGTTGCTCAGATGCTCAAACGTCTCAAGCGCGGCATCACATTCAACGAAGATGAACTTGCGCTGGATGTCATCGCGCAAGCCAAGCCGGGCGGTTCGTTCTTGATGAGTCCGCATACTGCCAAGCGCATGAAGACTGAAGCCTTGCTCACGAAGATCTCTGATCGAGATCAGCGCAGTATTTGGGAAAAGAAAGGTTCGATGGATACTCAAGCGCACGCCATGCAACGTGCCAATGAAATTCTATCAAAGAGCAGTTCCGCTATTTTCCCGCCTGAAGTCGAGACTCGCATCCGCGCTGAATTTCCAGATCTCATTCCCGGCGTGCTGGAGATGCCGAAATAGTCATTCCGATTTGTACTGAAAGCATTTCAAAAAAGGAATCTCAATGAAAATTTTCTTTGCAACGGATGTACATGGTTCTGAAATATGTTGGAAGAAATTTATCAGCGCGGCAAAGTTTTATGAAGCGGACGTTTTAATTCTCGGCGGGGATATGACCGGTAAAGCCATCATCCCGATCATTGCTCAAGGGGATGGCAAATATAAAGTTACGTTGCTGGATCAAGAGACGATCCTTGAGTCGAAAGATCGGGTTGATCAAATGGTCAGCACCATTATGAATCGGGGATATTATCCGTACGTTACGGATCCCGATGAAGTGGCGGAGATCAGCAATAAGCCGGGTCGCTCCGATGAGCTTTTCCTGAAAGAGGCACTAAAGACCATGCAGCATTGGATGGAGTATGCCGATGCAAAACTGGAAGTCAGCGGGTTGCGTTGTTTTGTCTGTCCGGGCAACGATGACATGTTTGAAATTGATGAGGTGATCAAACAGGCAAAGCATGTGGAATTGACCGAGGGCAAGATTGTTCAATTGGATGAACACCATGAGATGATCAATTGCGGCTGGTCCACACCAACTCCATGGAATACACATCGTGAAGAATCGGAAGATCAACTGCGTCAACGCATTCAAGTTATGATAGACCAATTGAAAGATGTTAAGAATTCTGTCTTTCAATTACATAATCCGCCCTACGGAAGCGGACTCGATGAGGCACCTGAATTGACGAAGGACTTACGCCCCACATTTGCGGGCCGTTCGCTGGTTCCGGTAGGAAGTCACGCCGTCTTTGAATTGATCGAAAAATATCAACCTCTGCTCACCTTGCATGGCCACATTCATGAAGGCAAGGGCACACGAATCTATAAACACACTTTGTGCATCAACCCGGGCAGTATGTACGAACAGGGAATGTTGCATGGCGCAGTCGTTGAACTTAAACCAAATAAGATCGGTACTTATATCCTAACCACCGGATGAATCATTGGTGGAAATAATTTAATCAAAGAAGGAGGCATTTTATCGAAAAGAGGAGAATAACGTAAAGGTTTCACCGCATTTTGTCGTTTTGTCCCGGTAATAAAATTTGTTCAAAGGAGTGTAACAGATGAGCAGTGCAACGCTATTTGTTCGCAAAGCAAGCGGGCTGGTACGATCCTGGTCGGTGTTTGACGCGTTCATTTACGCGACATTCTCGATCAACCTGATTACTCTGGGCCTCTTCATCTTCTCCTATGCCTGGTGGTTTCAGGGCAATCTGGCAACCGGTGTTGTGATCGGAGCCGTATTCACGATTTTTGAAGTGATCGTTTACGCTAGCCTCATCTCCGCTATGCCGCGCGCAGGCGGAGATTATGTTTGGCAAAGCCGCATTCTCAATCGAGGTATCGGCTTTGTCCTGACCGTAACCGGATGGTGGTTCATCCTCTGGCTCTGGACTCCGCTTTACGGTCAGATACTATCGTATGAGGTGTATACGCCGCTTTTAGGCATCGCCGGTTTGAGGGACGCCGCGCTGTGGTTCTCCACACAAAACGGTCAATTTGTTTCCTATATCTCAGTGTGTGTGATCGTGTTCATATACATCGCAGTTGGTATGCGCTGGTATGCACGCATCCAGAAGTTCTGCTTCTGGGGCGGACTGGTTGGTTTGGTGATCGCTCTGCTACTTCTATTCTTCGGGAACAACCAAACCTTTGTTGCAAACTTCAATGCATTCGCACCCAAGTTTGGTGCGGCTCCTGGCGATACATATAGCGCCACGATCGCGGCCGGTGCTGCTGCGCAGAAAACCGCCGGAAGCGCGGCCGGAAATCTATGGCCTTTGGCAATTCCGATAAGTCTCGCTCTCGTTCCGCTGTTGACCTTCTATAATCTATGGCCTAACTGGGGTTCGACTCTTTACGGTGAAGTACGCGGTGCTTCGGATTACAAACGGAATTTCTGGGGCATGGCGGCCGCTATCATTGTTACAAATGTCATGGCGCTGATTATCTTTGCGGCTATTACCAAAACCATCGGATGGGATTTCTACAACAAAGCCAACGCCGCATTCTGGAATTACACTTTTGGCACCACAACCACTGCGCCTCCATTGCCCGTGTGGCCCTATCCCGGACTCTTCGCAGCATTCATGGTATCAAGCCCGGCGCTTCAATTCATCATTGTCTTGCTGCTGAGCCTGTTTTGGTTCGGATGGTCAGGCACTTTGTTCCTGAGTTCGACGCGCGTGATCTTCGCGGCGGCGATTGACCGCATGTTGCCCGAATGGGTTTCCAGAATCGAGCCCCGCACCAAAACACCAGTCAACGCATTGCTCTTGATGGTGATTCCGTCGGTGGTCGTTTCATATCTGTATGCCTATAACATTTTCAAGTTCCAAACTCTGGCACTTGATGCAACGGTCGTGATCGCGATTACCTTCCTCGGTTCGACGATTGCAGGCACGATCATGCCGTGGCGTTCCAAGGATGTGTTCGACGGCTCACCCATCTCGAAGTACAAGGTATCCTCATGGCTTGGATGGATCATCACTCTGCTCTATGCTGTCTTTGCCATCTACCTGATCGTCATCTCGTTCCAATATGCATGGGCAATCTTAGGCGGACTTGGCGCGCTCAATGCAGATCCGATGACATGGTTCGTGGTCGTCGTGTTGGCCGTGTTGACCGTGGTCAATGCCGGGATATTGATCTGGATTGCGTATTACGTTGGGCGCAAAGTATTCGGCGGAGCACAGATGCCTTTGATCACGCTGGCAGGCTTGGTCTTCACCGGCTTCCTTGACTGGTTGTTGGTGCTATGGTTCTGGGATCCAACCTCCGTCACCGCACTGCCCGCAGTTGGAACATATGGCATCGGCTGGTCGAACGTCAGCTCGATGGTGTTCATGTTCTTCATGTATATCTTGGCGTTGGTCATCTATTTCGGCTTCAGCGCCTATCGCCGCGGACAAGGCATTGACGTGGACAAGATCTACAAAGAGATTCCGGTCGAGTAAGTCGCTGATTGCAATATAACGTATAAGAAGGAGTTAGACGTATGAACTAACTCCTTCTTATTTTAAATCCATTTTCACGCGTGCGATGATTCCTCCATATCGGATCTCTTCGACTGCGCCTTATAGGAACAGAAATATAAGGAGGCTGTTGGCAATGCCTAAACATGGCAGGCTAGATTGTATAAAGCTCAAGATAGTTGAGCACTTCTTTCTGTTTACCTCCAAAATTTAGGACAACAACCAAAAAGCAAAGCCCGAACAAGAAATCGTTCGAGCTTTTTGTTGAACATGCTGCGTTGAACTTTTTCGTTATGGCAAAGGGCAAGTGACTGAGGAGTAAGTAGCGCTTGTAGAGCCGCCATCATTGAGATAGGAACCATTGTAATTACCGGCGCTATCAGTGCTGATCAGATTGATCGAAACCACCGAGTTACCCGTTTCCCAACCGACGCCATAACCACCATCCTGTTTAGTTCCTGATGCTCGTCCGTTCAACATGAAACTGCCACAGGTCACGGTGGCTTTGCCGGGCGCATTCACAAACATTCCATCGTTGTAATTGTCGTCCGCAGTGATGTGGCTCACACTCACAGCGCCATCCGAATTGATCTCGAGGCCAGTGCCAGAACCAACGGGAATAAAGTTATATTCAACCGCGCCATTGTCCAAAAAGACATTCGTGCCGATTACCGTAATGGGTTGGGCATTGCTGAAGGTGCAACCGGAGCCGTTCGCATCGCAGGTATCCAACTGTGCGCCAAAAGCGCCATTCCCATTGGCAGTGATGTTGCTGACGGTGATCGCGCCATCGGAGAGGATAGCCAGTCCATCGACTGCGTTGTTGAGGAAGGAATTAACGCCGTTGAGGGTGACAGACTTGGAGCCATCTTCATGAATTGAAACACCGTTGCTAACGAAGGTAACGAGGGATGCATCGGCGGTTAGATTATTCGTTATGATGGTGCCGTTGCTTGAAATGTCGAGCCCAACGCCGTAGTCTTCATTGAAGGTGTTGCTGCCGCTCAGGCTGATATTGCCTGTGCCTCCAGCGTTATCGAGGATAGCACCACCGAAGAAACCGAGTTCACCGTCATCTACAGCAGTCAGGTTGCTGGCTGTGATATTTCCTTGGGCGTTTACATTTAAGCCGGTGCCGCCGTAGTCGTCAAAGGTATTGGTGCCGGTCAGGGTCACGGCTCCGTTCGTAGTCAAATCCACGCCATCGGATTCGGAGGTGTTAATATCGCCGACAGCATTTAGGTTGCTGGCGTTGATGGCACCCTTACTGTCAACAACCAAACCAATGCCAACATCGTCATTGAACGTGTTCGTACCGGTCAGGGTCACTGCGCCGGCTACATCTTGGCTAATGCCATTAGAATAGTAAAGATCAACGCCATTGTTACTATTGGTGTTTGCAGTGACGTTATTGAGCGTGATGGCTCCATAGCTGACAACATCCAGTCCGTCTGTGCCGTTATTGTTGAATACGTTGGTTCCCAGTAATGTGACGTTTTGTGGCTTGGATAAACCAAGATTGTCATTCTCGATATAGACGCCAGACCCGCTATCGTTATATGTTGCCGTGATGTTGCTTAGGCTGACCACACCGTTCGAATCAATAATAAGGCCATCATTCTTGTTAGAACTGAAGGTGTTGGTGCCAGTCAGGGTTACCGCGCCGGTCGGATCGAAGGCTGCACTATGATAGTAATAAAGGTTCGCACCATCGCCGGTTGCGCTGGAGTTGGCTGTCAGATTATTGATCTTGATCGCACCGTAGGTTGCGACATCCAGGTTATCCCCATCGTTGCTTGAAATATTATTGGTGCCCAAAAGGGTCACCGCCTGCGGATGCAATGAGGGCGATGGGAGATAGTCATTCTCGATCATGAGTCCACCCCCGCCGGTAGCGCCAGTGCCGATACGTCCCTCGAAGCAGTCACCGCCGCTATAGCCATTGCAAATAGCATTAACATTGTTCAAGGTGACCGCACCGGTAGAGGTAAAGTCAGCGCCGCTGTAGCCGTTGTAGCTCAGGTTGTTATTGCCGTTCAGTGTAATGACCTGGGCTGTGTGGGCAGTGCTGTTATCAGCTTGGATGCCGTCATAATAATGGCCACTCACGCCGCCAGTTCCATTGTAGTCCGCGGTGATATTGTTTAGGGAGATGGCGCCATCGGATAAAACGGACAAGCCGTCATAATACAGGTTATTGTTGAACCCATTTGTGCCGCTGACGGTGACTGCGGATGGTGTGGCGGTGCTATTGATGTTATCTAAATAAGCTCCATTGCTTCCATTGTAATCAGCCATCAGATTGGTCACGCTGATAGCGCCGTTTGAGAATACATTCAAGCCATCCCCCGCGTTGTATGCGAAATTGCTGGCGGCGCTCACAGTCACCGGCAGGTTAGAAACCGCTTCGGCGTTATTGAGTTCAACGGCAACGCCACGGGAATTATCATTGGCTTCCAGCGAACCAGTGGTAATCGTGCCGCCGCTAAGCACATACAATCCAGCCATGTCGAATGAATACACATCTACTACACCATAGCCACTATTCGAATCGAAGGTGTTGATGCCGGTGAGAGTCACTGCTTTGCCATTGGTAGTGCAACCGGAGGCAACAACGTTACAGTTATCTAATTCGGCGCCCGCGCCGCCGTTGCCATCCGCAGTTATGCTAGTGAGCGAGATGGCGCCGTTCGACTTGACAAACAGTCCATAGTGGCCATTACTTCCCCAAGCATCTCCATTGAATATGCTATTGGTGATCGTGACCGTGCCAGTGCCCGCGCAGACTCCAGATGTGATCAAGCCTAACTCACAGTTATCAAGGTATGCGCCGTTGCCATAATCAGTGTAGGCACTGAAATTTGAAAGGTTGATGTTGCCGCTGGTTTGAACGTAGATGCCATCACCAATTTGGCTAGGGATTGCAATATCTCCGTAATTGCCTGTGTTCTGCGATTTGAGATTACTGATCGTAACAACGTTGCCCCAATGCTCAATCTCCAGCGGAACGCTCAGTGTGGATACACCATTAATTGTGCCGGAGCCGTAATCACCATTCCAGCCGCCCTTGACCGTCAGCGTGTAGGGTGCCCAAGCGCTGAATTGAGTGGAACCATTAAGGATGATGGCTGCGCCGGAAGAGGAGTCTGGTGCGGCATCACTAATCCAGATCGTGGAATTCGTATGGGTTGGAATGTATCCAGCAGTTCCGATATTGCTAATCAAAAGAGCTAGGCTATTCGCCGGAAGTGTGCAACCGCTCAGCCCGCTGTCATTTGGAGCTGACACCGTGGATGGACACCAGATCGGATCGCCGCTGTTGGCAATATCCGCCGCCTCTTGAGATCCGAGCGGCACTTTATTTCCTGATGAATCCAATACCACCACTTTCGTTCCGCTTGGGACTTGCGACAGTGAATTGGATGAACCTTTATTCGAGCTTCGTCCGCCGCCGGAAGATGGAGCCGTTGGCGGCTTGGCTCCACTATCCGCCAGCGCGGGAACGCTTAACACGGCGCTCAATACGAACACGATCAACGTGCTGGCTGAAAGAATCGATAACAATTTGTTTTTTAACATTTCTCTCTCCTGTAATAAAAAACTCCTCAAATAGAAACTGCATCAAGGGAATCTTAGAATCCTCTTGATACAGTTTTGCAAAGCTTTGTCGTTATGGCAGAGGACAGGTGACTGATGAGAAGTTAACCGTTGGGATGCCATCATTGTAATAAGATTGATCAGAACCTCGGTAATTGCCGGCGCTATCGGTGCTAATCAAATTGATAGAGGTTACAGCGGAACCTGTTTCCCAACCCGTGCCAACACCACCCGCGCCTGCGGTTCCTAAGGCGCGTCCGTTCAATGTGAAGCTGCCGCAAGTCACGGTGACTTTGCCCGGCGTATTCACAAACATGCCGTCATTGAAATTGTCGTCCGCAGTGATATGGGATACGCTCACGGCGCCTTCGGAATTAATATCGAGGCCGTTGCCACCGCCAGTGTTATAACCCGTGGCGCCGTTGTCCAAAAAGACATTGGTGCCTGTCAGCGTCACAGCCATGTTGGTTCCGGTAGAATTATCTAAGTGCGCGCCGAAGTAGCCATTCCCGTTGGCGGTGATGTTGGCGGCTGTGATCGCGCCATTGGAGACAATATCCAACCCTTCGATCATGTTATTGAGGAAGGTATTCGTTCCGGTGAGCGTCACAGACTTACTAATGTTAGAAATGAAAACACCGCCAGCGTGACCGAGAGTCCCAGCACCATAGTTATTATTCTCGGCGGTCAGGTTATTCGTTGTGATGGTGCCGTTGCTTGAAATGACGATCCCGTCGCTATAGTTGTCATTGAAGGTGTTGTTGCCGCTCAGGGTGACATTCCCATTGGTATCAAGCAGGACGCCATATGCATCTGAGTTGCCGTCATGCCCGTCTAATATTGCGGTAAGGTTGCTGGCTGTGATATTTCCATGGGCATAGACTTCCAAGCCGTCCCCCCTGTAGTCATCAAAAGTATTGGTACCGGTCAGGCTCACGGCTCCGGTTAGGCTAGTCAACCACACGCCTCCGAATTCGGAGGTGTTAATATTGCCGATAGCATTCAGGTTACTGGCGGTTATGGAACCCTTACTGGACACATACAGACCCGCCGAATCATCGTCATTGAACGTGTTGGTGCCGGTCAAAGTCACGGTTGGGGTGGAGGAACCCGAAGATGGTACATTGTTAATGCTTACGCCAGTATCGCCATTGCCATTGGCAGTCAGGTTGCTGAGGGTCACTGCGCCATTGCTGTAAATGTCCAAGCCATCGAAGGAATTGTTGTTGAAGGTATTGGAACCGGTCAAGGTTACAGCCGATGATGCGGCAGCAGTGTTATGAAGTTCTATACCCGTTCCATTGGTATTTCCATTGGCGTTCAAGTTACTGGCTGTGATCGTACCCTTGGCGGAAACATACAAGCCATAGAAGCCGCTATCGGAATCAAATGTGTTGACGCCGTTCAAGGTGACATTGCTCGAGGTGATGCTGTTATAGAAAAGATTCGCACCATCGCCGGTTCCGCTTAAATTGGCGCTTAGATTGCTGATTGTGATAGCTCCGTAGCTTCCCACATCCAGATTATCGCCATAGTTGCTGGAAATATTGTTGGTGCCCAACAGGGTGACGGATTGCGGTTTTGCAGAGCCGGGGTAATAATTCTCGACGTTAACGCCAACTCCGCCTTCGTTGTATGTCGCTGTGATATTACTTAGGCTGACGGCACCGTTCGAATCGATATTGAGTCCGCCATCGGCACCCGCGTTGCCAATGAAGGAATTTGTGCCGGTCAGAGTTACCGCGCCAGTTAGGTCGGAGGAGCTACCATTCGCGAAGTAAAGGTTCGCACCGTCGCCGTTATCGCTATCATTGGCTGTTAGGTTGCTGATCTTGATCGCGCCGAAAGTTTTGACGTCCAAATTATCCTCATCGCTGTTTGAAATATTATTGGTGCCCAAGAAAGTCACAGCCTGCGGATGCAGTGAGGGTGATGGAAGATAATCATTCTCGATCAAGACTCCATCTCCGCCAGTGCCGGTGCCATTACAGTCAGAACCAGTAGAGCCATTGCAAACGGCATTAACATTGTTCACGGTGACTGCACCGGTAGTGGTAAATGCCGCGCCGCTGTAGCCGTTGTAGCTTACGGTGTTATTGCCGGTCAGCGTAATGCTCTGGGCTGTGTGGGCAGTGCTGTTATCGGCTTGGATGCCGTCATAATAATGGCCGCTTACGCCGCCAGTTCCATTGTAGTCCGCGGTGATGTTGTTCAGGGAGATGGCGCCATCGGATAAAACAGACAAGCCGTCATAATACAGATTGTTGTTGAACCCATTGGTGCCGCTAACGGTGACTACGGATGGTGTGGCGGTGCTATTGATATTATCGAAATAAGCTCCATTGCCTCCATTGTAATCAGCCATCAGGTTGGTTACGCTAATGGCGCCTTTTGAATATATATCCAAGCCATCCCCCTTCGTATTTCCGCTGAAATTGCTGGCGGAGCTGACTGTGACCGGCAAGGCAGAAGTCGCTCCGGCGTTATTGAGCTCAATTCCCTTGCCGCCGGTGTTATCATTAGCATCTAGCGAACCGGTGGTGATCGTGCCACTGCTGAGCACATCCAAACCTGACACATCACTTGAATACGGATCCGATACATAGCCGGTATTCGAGTCGAAGAGGTTGGTGCCGGTCAGGGTAATCGCTTGGCTGTTGGTCGTGCATGCGCCCAAGAAGAGGTCGCAGTTATCCAGTGAAGCGCCATAGCCGCTGTTGCCATCCGCGCTTACAGTATTAAGCGTGATCGCGCCGCCGCTCGTCACATCCAATCCATTGCCTTTATTAAAGCTTAAGCTGGAATCGGTGACCGTTACGGCTTTGCCGGTCGTACTGCAGGTACCGATGAGGCTGTCGTTGCAGTTATTTAGCGACGCACCATAGCCCGTGCCTGAAAAGCCGTCATCCACGGCGGTCACGGCGTTGAGCGTGATGGCGCCGTTTGAATCTACTTGCAAACCCGAATCACCAATGTGACTCTCACTAAGAGTGAACTGACTGGAGGTGATGGTCACCGCTGAGGCGGTTTGATTTTGGCAGACGCCGCCTGACTCAAGACAGTTATCTAGTTCAGCGCCTACGCCGTTAATATCCGCAATCACGGTATTGAGCGTGATGGCGCCTTTGGAAGAAATGTCGAGACCGTCATGCTGATTCTCAGTGAACAGGCTATTCGTCACAGTAACACCTCCTGTGCCGCTGGTGTTATCGAGAACAGCGCCATCAGCATAATTGCCAGGATTCGTATTATCCGCGCCATTGACTTCTACCTTGTTCAATGTGATATTGCCTTGGGTATGTACTTCCAGAGCTCCATAGTTCCCGGAACTGATCTGCGGAGATGAATCGAAAATTGTATTATTGATAGTCACGGCTCCAACCCAGTTCACGATCTCCAGACCATCATCACCCGGAGTGCTGAAGATGGAGTATGGATTGGAAGTATTTAATGCAGTAGAGCCAGCCGTATCGTTCCAGCCGCCTTGAATGGTTAAGCTAAAGTTTTTATCCGCGTTCCAAGTGCCACCTCCATCGATGAAGGCACCGGCCAAAGCAAATCCGTAGCTCACCCAAATGATTCCGTTTGCATGTGGAGTGAAGCCAGCTACTAAATCGGCAATACTGTCAAATGACTCTGAACATCCAGAGGTACCCGCAAAATTGGGAGCGATGCCCGTTGGGCACCAGATCGGGTCGCCGCTGTTGATGATATCCTGCGCCTCTTGCGACCCCAGCGGGACTTTATTTCCTGAAGAATTCAATACCACTACTTTCGTTCCGCTTGGGACTTGCGACAGTGAATTGGATGAACCTTTATTCGAGCTTCGCCCACCACCGGATGAGGGACTCGCGGGCAGTGTCGTGCCGCTATCCGCCAGTGCGGGCACACTGAACGCTGCGCTCAGCACAAACACGATCAAAGTGCTGATTGAAAGAATCGAAAATAATTTATTCTTTGTCATTTCTCTCCTTATGCACTTGTGATTTATTGATTCGGATTACGTATAAAAATACGGATCAAGCACACGCACTTCGGTGATGCGATCCACCGGCAGATGATTCCGTTCGGCAACCTTGCGGATTGCCTCCTCAGACGGAGCATCATAGATGCAGAAGGTCTTCTTCTTATCGGCAGTCACATAGGAATGAATCCAGGTGACTTCATCCATTGAGTTGTTGCCAATGACGGTCAGACAGACTTGCGCGCCTTCCTCAGTCACGGGGATGGCGAGGCCTTCTGGGAAAATACGCTCGACCACAAAGCGAGGCATGATTTTTTTCTCCTTATGAATTATGCTGAGCCAAGTGTATTGAAAATGAGAAGTTGTGTCGTCCGTAAAAACACTACAATGCACCCCTACAATTTAAAAAACAAAAATAGCCGCGCTGGGTCGGCGCGGCTTGGCACTATAGGAAGGAGGGTTTGGAATGCTCTAATTGTTTTTCATAGATGAGGACCAGCTCGGATTATTTATTTTATTATTTCTGTGCCTGATAAATTTTCTCCAACTGTCCGAGATGTTCGGAGACATGACGCGTATATGTATCGAGCCAATTCTCGAATGTATAAGGCTCAACGTATTCAGGATGCACTGCTGACTGCATGAAGACTTGATCGGGTATAGTCTGGAGCAGGCGATAAATCGTTTGCCGAGTCAGCTTGAAGATTTGTAAAGCGTCGTCCGCATTTTGATTTTGGTAGTTGAGCGTCTCGGCCCATTTAGCCTCTTCATATGTCATCAAAGTACTGCCTGGCTCGGCGATCATTTTACGGAGGCGCAATGCGCCGATGGACTCGCTATCCGCCATGTGGATGATCGTCTCATGGATACTCCATTCGCCGGGCGCGGGCTTAAACTCCCATGCCTCATGCGGAATCTGATTCAGCGCGGCGTTAAACAAATCATATCCACGCCCGTACTCCTCGATTTTTTCTTTGCGTTCATTTTGGTTCATTCCGACTCCTTTTTATATAAACCCTTCTCAATCGCCCAGGTGGCGATCTGCACGCGCGAATCGAATTCAAGTTTATTCAGAATACGGGTTACATATGTTTCAATAGTCCTCACACCGACAGTCATTAGCCGCGCGATCTCACGGTTAGATTTACCCTGCGCGACCAACATGGCGACTTCGCGTTCCCGCGCCGTCAGCCCGCCGAAATTTTCTTTATCGGCAGACGATAAATCAACAGCGAATATTTCCGGTTCAGATAAAGCGTAATCAATAACTGTCTCCAGGTCCATTACCTGTCCCTCGGACCAAGCCGTAGCAAATGCTTCTTCGCCGAGCACAGTTCGGAGGTTTGAGATCGTGCGTTCGTACTCTGGCCGATCCACGGCATCTATCATGGATCCTACAGGCGCACGCAAGGCAGCTGCCGCTCCAAAAACAATCGCTGCTGGCTGAAAGCAAGACTGTAGACTGTCGGCTGCTGCAAGTTTTTCCAGGCACCAAGCAATACCACCCCTGTCGCCTGTTTCCATTCGTATACTCAGACTCTGACCCAGCAATTTCCTCATTTCCCCAAAATCACGCTGCAATAGTGCTACCCATCCTAAGTTTCCAAGTACGATAGCATGGCCCCATTTCTCACCCACGCGTTTGTTAAGAGTCAGACTTTCCTGGAACATGCTCTGAGCACGTGCATAATTACCCTGACGAAGAGCCAACTCACCTAAACCTGACAGGGCGGAGATAATTTGATGCGAATCTCCGGACTGACGACAGACGATCAAACCCTCATTCAATAGAGACTCGGCCTTTTCATAATCGCCCGTGCGCAGAGCACCCCAGCCCAGCATCTTGAGCGTATCGCCTATACCAGCCAAATCACCTAACAGCCTGTATAATGGCAGGGCTTCTTCATATAACTTAGTGGCAGTTGAATAATCGCCTGTTTCACTGGCAACTTCTGCAAGTATTTCTAGTGCGTCGGCAACGGCCAACTGCCCTGCATGGCCTTCTTTTCTTGAAATCACTAGGCTTTCTTCAGCCAATGCGCGAACCACCGGATAATCGCTCTGATAAAACGCAAGGAGGCTGTTGCGAAGAAGCGCTAGAGCGCGCACAAGTGTTGGGTTTTGCGCGCCTTCCTGAGCCAGAGCGGCTGTAAGCCGCGTACGCCCTTCACTATGATGACCGCGCATCTTCCAGAACACAGCCGTGATCGTCGCCAACCTCAGACCGGCTTCAGCCCTATTTGCGGCCATTAAGCTCCACTCCAGCGCGCTGCGCAAGTTATCGTGTTCGATCTCAAATCGGTTCAACCAGAGGATTTGCTCATCCTCATTCAAGTGAGGTCCTACGCCTTCGGCCGATTGGACATAATAATTGATATGGCGACTGATGATTTGTTCACCGCCATTCAAATGAGGTTCGACCCTCTCAGCCCATTGGACAAAATAATTCAAGTGACGAGTCTTGATCTCATCTACTTCGTGAGTCTCTGCCAACTTTTCACGCGCGTACTGTCGAATCGTTTCAAGCAAATGATAACGCGTCTTATGATCTGCCTTGTCAACTACCAACAGAGATTTGTCGAGGAGATTTGACAGTACATCCATTACCTCAGCTGTTTCAACTCCATCGCCCCCGCATACGACTTCAGCGGCTTCCAAGTGCCAACCGCCTGCAAAAACGGAAAGCCGTTGCAGAACTTTTTGTTCCGCCTTCGAGAGCAGAGCATAACTCCAATCGATAGTCGCCGCCAGCGTCTGTTGCCGAAGCGACGCTGTGCGACTGCCGCCTGTAAGCAGATGGAAGCGGTCGTCGAGGCGCTCGGCGATCTGTTGAACTGATAACGCCCGCACACGCGCGGCAGCCAACTCGATGGCGAGCGGCATGCCATCCAAACGACGGCAGATTTCCGCCACCCACATGCCGTTCTCTGCGTTAAGCTCAATGGATGATAAAACAGTGGTTGCGCGTTCGACAAATAGTCGAACAGCTTCAGATTGTTGATAAGCAACCAAAGCCTCTTGTGCGCTGGCAGGACTACGCCAAGGCTGAGGCTCTGGCAGCGAGAGGGGCGGGACAACGAAAACCATTTCACCAGAGATACCTAAAGTTTCGCGGCTGGTGGCAAGAATACGCAAATCGGGACAGGCTGTTAGAAGCGATTCAGCGAGTTGCGCGCACGCGCCGATGAGATGTTCGCAGTTATCGAACAGAAGTAAGGAATTGAGATGCAAAAAATGATCCGCGAGTGTGTCAATCAAAGCGCGCCCGGGCTGTTCAGACACGCCTAGCACAGACGCTAATGCCTGCGGCACGAACGCAGCATCGGCCAGCGGGGCAAACTCTGTCAGCCACACGCCATCATCGAACTCTACCAGTAATTCATCTGCGGCTTGCAAAGCCAAACGAGTCTTACCGCAACCGCCCGGACCAGTCAACATCACCAAGCGATGCATGGAAAGCTGCTGCTTGATTTCAGCGACCTCGCGTTCCCGGCCGATGAAAGTACTCAATCGCCCGGGTAAATTATTCAAATGAGGTTTTAGTTTTAAGATGGACATTTACTATTTAACAACATAAAGTATAAACCGAGTATAGCATTTTAGTACTTTAGGCACAATGGAGTGTACAAAAATAAATTCGAGTTTCAATCGTTCGATAAGTATCAGGTAGGCGGCTGGTAGCAAAACAGCAACTTTACAATTGACAATTGATAACAAGACAACACTTAACAAAGCGCGGCAGCTTAGATAGTCTCCTTACCGGTTTGTTTCTCAAGCAGCGTTGGGCTTAGGCATAGTAATATATAATCGTGTAATGGGCAAAAAGTAATAGAGCGTTTAAGCTTTCTATCGAATCTACGAATAATTCAAGAGGGAAATAGTAGAATCGTTTCATGTCCAATCTCTTCGACCACGCCTTGCAGGAACGCATGAAATCCGAAGCGCCACTCGCAGCGCGTATGCGTCCGCGCACGCTGGATGAATATATCGGGCAGGAACACATTGTCGGCGAAGGAAAATTATTACGCCGCGCTATCGAAGCTGATAAACTTTTCTCATCTATTATTTTGTGAGGACCTCTCCGCACCGGCAAAACCACCCTCGCACAAGTCATCGCCCATACAACGAAAAGTCACTTCTTTACCACCTCTGCTATCCTCGCAGGCAAAGCCGAATTGCGCACAGCAGTTGAAGCCGCGCTCGAACCCCGACGATTGCATAACGAGCGCACGATTCTTTTTGTAAAGGACATTCTTGAAACACCAAGACGAGCTACACGAAATACCTGTTCATTTTTAACACTTTTGCCTGAAATGGGTGCACCCTCGGCTACCCCAAGCTTAGTGCACGCTCTTTCCGTTAGGTATAGGTATCACTCTTCCTTGGGCCAGGGTTTCAGTTCGTTCTCTTACATGACAGTGTGAACGGTAGCTCTGGCCTTCCTTATCTAGCATAAGACCCGATTAGAGTTTACTTGATTCTGATTTTTACCGTTGCGTTCGTGCCAATAATATCTACCAAATCCACGTTATCGAGCAGCTTGATCTTGATCGGGATCAACTGGGTTACCTTGGTATACGTACCGGAGGTTGTAAAGCTGGTGGCTGAACCGCTGAGTTCTGTCGAGGTTACAGTATTGACATCCTCTACATAACCATCAAAACTCCTGCCATATGCATCCAAATAGACGGATACGCTCTGCCCCGTTTGTATTTTTAGAATATTCGTTTCTTCTACATTCGCCGTGATATACATATCCGATGTCTTGGCTACAACCAAGATGACATCTGTTGCGGTAACATAGTCTCCTTTTTGCATATCGACTTCGGTCACCGTGCCGTCTACAGGTGACCGGAGGAATGGGCCATGTTCCACCCGCGCAAGCATCTGTCCCGCTTTTACCTCATCGCCTTGAGATACGTTCATTGTTGTCAGTTGACCACTTGCGTCAGCGGTAAGTTGGTAGATAGCCGTGTCCACTTTAGCGTTATCCGTCTGATAATAGAAAGAACCTTCATAAATAAAGTATCCTGCGATACCTAAACCGGCAAGCAAAATCACAATCGCAGCCGCGATGATCATCGTTTTGCTGATCTTCCGGTTTGCCGTTTTAGGCGTGAAATCTTTTTCGTATTCGCTCGTTTCTTGATTAATAGACATGTTCTATTGCCTTTCTTTCGAATTGACTATTGTACATTTCGGCGTAAAAACCGCCTGCCGCAAGCAGTTCCACGTGATTCCCCTGTTCGATAATATCCCCATTATTCATTACGAGGATGAGATCAGCATTCTTAATCGTTGAAAGCCTGTGCGCGATAATAAAACTTGTCCTCCCTTTCATGAGCGCATCCATGGCCTTCTGAATCAGTATTTCCGTACGGGTGTCAATTGAGCTTGTCGCCTCGTCAAGGATCAGGATTTTCGGATTGGCAAGGATAACGCGGGCAATGGTCAATAATTGCTTTTGCCCCTGTGAGATATTGTCCGACTCTTCGTTCAGGACAGAATCGTAACCCTGTGGAAGCGTCCGGATGAATTCGTCGCAATGAGCGGCCTTCGCTGCGGCAACAACCCGCTCCCGTGTCGCGTCAAAAGTCCCGTAGCGGATATTATCGAGAATGGAAGCGTTATACAGCCATGTATCCTGCAAGACCATGCCGAAGACTGACCGCAATTCGTTTTTTGTATATTCTTGTATGCTGTGCCCATCTATCTTGATATCGCCGCTATTGATATCATAAAAACGCATTAAGAGTTTCACAATCGTCGTTTTTCCCGCGCCGGTGGGACCGACAATTGCCACTTTTTCCCCATGTCGCACGGCGGCGGAAAAGTCATGGATAATTAACGTATCGGAATCATAACCGAAAGCCATATGTTCGAAAG
>JBAUMB010000197.1:0-9601 GCA_049578465.1 Anaerolineales bacterium | reverse complement strand
AATTAGGGACATCTTATCCGAAACGACCGTGATCGAATTAATAAACACAGGCTTTATGAAAAAAGAAGGAGATAGATTCATAATCGATTCTTAACATATTTTATCCTCGCCCAGTATTCCACTTAGGAACAGGACAGTTTGCAATAGAAAACCATATTTAACTTTTGTCATTTACAGGAGACTTACCATGAACCTTCAAGATATTCTCACCATTTACGATTACAACTATTGGGCAAACAAGCGCATTCTTACGGCGAGCGAAAAAGTTACGGAGAAACAATTTCTCGCGCCTGCCAATTTTCCATTCGGCGGATTGCGCGGCACGCTCGTCCACATCCTCGATGCTGAATTCGGTTGGCGAACTTTTTTCCAAACGAATGAATGGTCTGCGCCGGAGTTGAAAGCCGAAGATTTTCCAACACTTGCATCCGTTCAAGCGCGTGCGAGTCAAGAAGAAAAAGAAATGCGCGCGTATCTTGCCACACTGCGCGATGAAGATATGAACAGCCATAAAGTTTATAGGAACGAAAAAGGCGAGCCGCGTGACCGCATCCTTTGGCAATGCTTGTATCATTTAGTGAATCACGGAACACAGCATCGCAGTGAAGCCGCGGCGTTGCTTACCGATTACAATGCATCGCCCGGCGATTTGGATTTCACTGTCTATTTAATCAAGACTCAAAAACCATGAATGGGCAAACGCGTTCCAATATCAAACCCGGCATCACGGTATTGATCGTCTTGAAGCAAGATCAGCCCACCGGCAAATTAACCAAAGGCATCGTCAAAGATATTCTCACCAGCTCGCCGACTCATCCGCATGGAATCAAAGTCCGTTTGATGGATGGTCAGGTTGGACGCGTGAAAGAAATTATCGGAGAAAATCCATGATGGTTCAGAAGGCTAAACCATGATTCGACAACTAGCTCATCTCAACTTCGTCGCGAACGACCTGCCGCGTATGATTGACTTTTACATCAACAAACTGGGATTGAAGGTCAAGTTCACATTGGACAATCAAGAAGGCCAGCCCTTTGGATATTATTTTGAGTGCGGCAACACAACCTTCATCGAAGTCTTCGATCAAACGCTCGCCGTCCAGGAATGGGGCGGGAAGGTCGAGCCATTGACGGCCGGCACACGTTACAAACATTTCTGTCTCGAGGTGGTTGGGTTGGATGAATATCGCAAAACATTAATTAGCAAAGGCGTAGAAGTTACCGAGATCAAGACCGGTATGGATCATGCGCGGCAAGCATGGATCACCGACCCCGATGGCAATCCCATCGAACTGATGGAATATGGCGCATCCAGCCTGCAACTGACGGGATAAAATTCCAACTCGCACATTAATGAAAAAGAAACATACTTTCTTCAAAATCTATACGTCAAACTAATGCTGGCATAATTTAGAAAAGCTATAATCTAATGATTATGATAATCATCAGCCGTTTCCTCGCGTATCTCGACAAGCAAAGTAGATTCTTCGTATGGATGGCTGTCGTAATTTCCGTGCTCGGGCTGGGACTTATCGATTACGAGACCGGGCCTGCTGTTTCCATTTCTCTCTTCTACATTTTTCCGGTTGCCCTAGCAAGCTGGTCTCTTGGAATGTCCGAGGGAATATTGGTATCTTTTGCCTGCGCAGCCGTCTGGGAAATGACACATCTACCTGTCGATCATAGTTTCGCCAGTTTGGTGCCTTTATGGAATACCATCGTCCGCTTGGGAATCTTCGTGATCATTGCCCTGCTTTTTGCTGAAGTTCATCGACTGTTAAAACATGATTTGCGCTTATCGCGTACCGATTTTTTAACCGGCCTCCTGAATCGCAGAGCGTTGATGGAAGCCGCATCCATGGAATTGGATCGGATGGCAAGAACCGGGCATCCTTTAACGCTCGTATTCATGGATTTAGATAACTTCAAAAGTGTCAACGACACAGCCGGACGCGAGGCCGGCGATTCTCTATTGACTGTTGTTGCCACCGTCCTTAATCTACAATTGCGCGGAATCGATATCATTGCCCGCATAGGCGGAGATGAGTTCGTCGCGATCCTCCCCGAAACCGATGATCAAGCCGCTAGTAAAGTGGTGCCTCGCCTGCAAAGTTCTCTGCTAGACGAAATGCAAAAGAATCAATGGCCGATCACCTTCAGCATCGGTGTACTAACTTGCAACTCCGGATCATCCAATTTGGATGAGATCTTTCGACTGGCTGATCAACTTATGCACAAAGCCAAGAAAGCGGGTAAGAATACAATTTGTTACAAGGTTTATGGAAGTTAAATCTTTGACCCCGTGGCGGCGCTTCAAGAAGCGGATGGCTTGAATACAAAAAGCGGCATATATTTAATATGCCGCTTTTTGTATTGTTACATTAGGCTTGCTTAACGAATGATCACTGCATCCAACGTTCCCTCGGTATTGGCCGGACCGGTGAAAACCAGTTTCAATGTGTGCGTGCCGGAAGACAATTGGCCCGCATAATCCCAGCGCTGCTGGAAGCGGAGTTCAGGTGACTTTTGATTAAGCGACCCAACTAACAGGTTATCTATATAAATGGCCATCGTGCTATAGCTTGGTCCCTTAGTATATAGAATGCTGAATGATTGGCCCGTGAAATTAAGCTTTACAGACGAATCCAATAGACTAGTGTATTTGTATTCGCCTTTATAGGCTTGGCTATTGGATACATGCGGCCAGGCTGAGGAGAACTTGAAGTAACGATAGGTATCATTATAAGTCTTCTCTGAAACCGGCTGGGTTGTCGCTTGTGAACCAGCCGGCGGCGGAAGTAATGTCGAGGTCGCGCTGGGCAGTACGGGCACGGAAGATGCGGTGGGACTAGCAGTTGGCGTGATCGGTGTCGATGTCAAAGTAGCCGGTATCGGCGTAAGAGATACAGTCGGAGTTGCTGTTGATGAGATTGGCGTTGAAGTAAGAGTGGGCAATACTTGCGTTGGGGACGCGGTCGGACTGGCTGTTGGCAGAATCGGCGCTGAAGTGAAAGTGGGTAGTGCTGGCGTCAATGCCAATGTTTTACTCAGCGCTTCCGTCGCACTCGTTCCGCAAGGAATTGCGCCCACTCCACACGCGGGCGAGTTGGACGCGAGAGAGTAATTCGCTTGCATTTGTGGATTAATGTTTACCGTGTCTTTTGCTGGAGAATACCCGACAAAACTTTCCTTTGTGCCTGCATCATAAAACCAGTTACCAGAGCCGGTTACCGATGCGCCTTTATTGATGTCAATCCCTTGCGGTTTGCCGACGATCAAATTTTTGGTGAACTGACTGATATTGGTTGCATAGGAAAGATACAGCGCGCTGGCGCCGACATTTGCCGGAACCCATGAATCACCAATGAAAGTATTGTTGTTCATTTGGATCTTCAACGCGGCGGGGAAGTCTTGAAACTCTCCAAGCCCAACGAATGTCCTGATGACGTTGCCAGTGATGATCAACGTGCCGGAGCCACCATTATTGATTGTGAATCCGGAAGTGTAGCCTCCACTATTTACCGCATCCGATGGATCGGAATTGAAGCAGGTATTATCTTCGATGGTAGTTGTACCGCTTATCCCTGGGCTAGCCCAAGTCTGGAAACAATCAATATGCGGACTGATGTTGTACGGGTCGGAATAGTTGATGTTGTGAATGTAGTTTCCGATATAACTATTGTTTGCGCCAAAGAAGTAAATCCCGTCTGCGTCTGGACCACAATAGGTAGGCGGGCATTGTTCGGTATATGAGATGTCATTCCCCTCAACGAGATTGCTGTTCGAGTTGACTTTGATACCAACTTGCCCGTTGTGATCCAGTTTGTTATTGATCACCTTTGTGTTATTAGAATTGGGAGCAAGCTGGATGCCGCCATGCGATTCGTAGTACACATGATTGTTTTCGAAATCGCCAGACAGCCCCGTGCTGTAAATCCCATAATCAATGCCGGTTAGATAAAAGCCTTTGATGACCACATCCGAGCCACTGACCACAAAGCCTTCTGCTTTGGTTGTATCATTTCCGGCACCGATCAGGCTTAAGGTCTTTTTGACCGTGATTTTCTCAGGGAAGCTTCCCGCCGCAACATTGATCGTGCAGCCGGAGGCGGCCGCGTTGACGGCGGCCTGGATGGTTTTGTATTGCGCGGGAACATTGATCGTGCAAACTGATGCGGCCGATACATCGTTCGTAGAGGAGGCATGCGCGCTAGTATAGATGATACACATCATTGCCAGCGCAATCATGATGCTCCTTATTCGGTAAATTGTTTTAATCATTTTTCTCCTTATCGAAAATAAACTGATCAAGCAGATGCAAGATTGTTTTGCGATCCTTCAGAACTCAGCGGCCATAGTGGTCCATCGCTTTAGGCCGGTGGCATCGCGACTTGACCTTCAGCAAGTCTGCTAAAATAAAGTTGGTCTTTAGTTATGGGGCTTTTGTTATTGCAACAGAAGCTATTGCTTTTCTGCTTGAGCAGTTCAAAGTATAAAGTTGTCAAGCCCCGATTTCTTCCACATCACAATTAAGCAAGGAGAAAGTAAGTTTGATTTCTTCTACTTCACAATTAAGCAAGGAGATAATAAGTTTTGTTGTGCTATATGCGCATATCCCTGATTTTTTCGTGACAAACCAACGAACCAAGCGTAAAATTAACCTTGTCTTTAAGATAATCTCATTTTCAAAAAGAAATTCTCCGAGGTACTTTGACCATCACTGAACTGATCCCCGTTTTACAAATCGCTATTGGCCCGGTTGTGCTGATCTCTGGAATTGGTCTGCTCATCCTTTCGATGACCAACCGCTTCGGCCGCGTGATCGATCGCGGACGCAGCCTCACGCGTGAATTGCCCGTAATCTCGAGACCGGAGCAAATCCGCGTGAACGAGCAGTTGCGCATCCTTGCCCGGCGCGCTGAATATTTACGCCGCGCAATCACCGCATCTGTAGTCAGCGTATTGCTGGCAGCGGTGTTGATCATTACGCTCTTTTTAACTGCGCTTCTGAAAATCGAGGATGTGTGGCTGATCAGCGTTCTCTTTGTCGGCGCGATGGGTTCCCTGATTTATTCGTTGATCGCATTTATCCAAGACCTGAACGAGTCCCTGCTGGCATTCAAACTAGACATCGGCATGAATCCGCACGATAAATTTATGCCATAAATTCCCCTTCAAAATGATAATGACGATTCTTTCCGCTTTGGGTTTTTCACTGCTCGGATATATCAGCGGCTCGCTTCCTTTTTCGATCTGGATCACGCGCCTCGTCAAAGGCGTGGATATTCGCGACTCGGGTTCGGGCCACGCGACAACGACCAACACGATTCGCGAAGCCGGATTTGGTGCGGGCGCGCTGGTCTTCATCTTTGACCTCGCTAAAGGATTTATTCCGGTGTGGCTGGCATGGCACTACGCGCCATCGTTTTGGATCACGCCTATCGCAGCCGCCTGTGTTGTCATCGGACATTGCTGGCCTATCTTCGCGCAATTTCGCGGCGGCATGGGATTGGCTTGCGCAGGCGGCGGTTTGTTAGCGGTAAGCCCGTTATCCGTTCTGATTTCAGCGGCGATTTTAATCGCGTTGGTTTTGATCAGTCGCCATCCGGCGCGCGCCAGCGTCTTGACCGGAGTCGTAACCGCACCCGCGTTATGGCTTCTTGGTCTGCATGGAATCGAATTCTGGATCGCGGCCGCGGCGGGAATCGTGATCGCGTGCCGTTTCCTGATCGATTGGAATCGCCATTATCAAGAACTCTGGCTTGATCGAAAAAAGCCTCAATAAATTTTCAAAAAGGTGTATCATTCGATAATCTTTTTATAAAGAAAGCGAGGAGAGATGACCTTCAATCTTGTTCGTTATTCCCAGCAGGATCCTCAATGGAAGAATAGCAAAATCGGTCCGGGTCCGGATACGATTGGTTATATTGGTTGTGCGTTGACCAGTTTGGCAATGTACTCCAGCAGTTGGGGATACACCGAAACTCCCGCCACATTGAATCAAAAACTAACCGCCAACGGCGGTATCACCTCGGATGAACTTTTAGTGTGGGGTGCGATCAGCAGACTTTATCCGCAAATCCAAAACACGGGGCTGACCCTATGCACCAACACGGACGCGCCCATTTCACAAATCAATGCCGCTCTAGCCGCGGGTCAGCCCGTGATTGTCGAAGTGGATTATTCGCCCGATGCCGGTTTGCAGACTCACTGGGTACTCCTTTATGCTCAACAAGGCAACGATTATTTAATTCAAGATCCTTATCCATTTCCGCCGGAGACAACTCCGGTTACGCTGATGACGCGTTTTAGTCAGGGACAGCCGCTTCAACGCGCGATCAAAGCTGTGGCTTGGTATCAATGCAATAGCACATCCGCTTCATCCGGGACTTCAAGCGGTTCGACCGGCTCAACGCCCTCGACGCCCGCACCATCCACGCCTTTGCCTCCTGCCATTCAAACCGGCTTATATGTGCAAGTGGTTGCGACCGCGACAGCCGGTCTTCGATTGCACACGCAACCGTCGGCCGATTCGCCCGCCAATGTTGCCGAAATGCCGGGTACACAACTGCAAGTGATCGAAGATCAAACCGGCGCGCTGGCAAAGATCGGAGTGACCGATCAATGGCTGTATGTGGCTGATCCATCCGGCAATGATGGATATGTTGCGGCGTGGTACGTGCAACAAGTTCCAGGCTCTGGGTCGACATCTACTCCCGCGCCCGCCTCCACGTCAACGCCCGCTCCAAATTCTGCGCCCACGCCTTCAACATCATCTACACCCAGCACACCATCGACTCCCTCAACACCAACGCCATCCACTTCATTTTCAGCTCCGGCTTCACAACCGCAACGATTGGTAATTCAAGTGGTCAGCGCTGTAGGTCCGAGCGGATTGCGTTTGCGCGCATTCCCTTCGCTAGCTGGCTCGCTGGTCGGCATCGAACAAGCTGGAACATCCTTAACGGTCATCGAACCCGCTAATTCAGCCTTGGCAAAAGTTGGAATTGCCAATCAATGGATCAACGTCCGCGACCCGAACGGCTTGCGAGGTTATGTAATGGCTTCTTACGTTTCAGTTGCATAAAAATTGGGAACGCGTTTGAAAATTAAAAATCCAGCTAAGCTCGCGTTGATTCTATGGAGTATGCTTACGGTCCTCATCGCCGCAAGCATACTCTTTATTTTTCTGCGCTGGGGTTCAGCAGGCTTCAAACTATTCATCCAGATTTGGCCCCTGGAAGATTTGCACATTGCGCTTGCATCCGTGACATTTACTTGGCTATTGCTTGGACTGTTGATTTATCTTCTTTATGCAAAGCGCGTCAACGCCAATAACGGCTGGAGCATTGCCGGTTTCTTTCTGATCAGTTTCGTTTATCTCAATCAATTAAGCGAACGATTCCGTTACGGCGATTATTCTTATTATCTCGATGCCGCCAATGCTTTGTTGCAACACAAACCGCTTCCGAGCACCTATTTATATCCGCCGCTGTGGGCAACGCTCTTGCAATTCATCGCGCCGCTTGGCGACGAAAATTTTTTATTGATCCTTTGGATCGCAAATTTTATTTCTCTGATGCTGTTTTACGTTTTGCTTCAGCGCGTGCTGGAACATTACGGCTTTTCGACTCGTCTCGCCGCGCTCGTCACCACATTGTTCATGTTGGTCAACACGCCGCTCTTGCGGACTCTCTTCTATGTTCAGATCAACATTCACACACTCAATTTAATTTTCCTAAGTCTGTTGCTTTATCCTAAACGAACGTTTCTCTCCGCGTTGTCACTAGCATTGGCTGTGCATCTCAAGAGTTCGCCGATTGTTTTAGCGCTCGCCTTTCTGCTTGAATTGGATTGGCGCTGGCTTGGATGGTTTGTATTGAGCCTGATTCTCATCGCGATGTTCACTGTTGCAATTGACGGCTTTTATCCGTTCCTTGATTTCATCAGAAGCACACAGGGATTGACTGCGTTACAGACGACCAATTATCACGATACTTCGTTCGACTCTTTCTTCCGATCCATTATTCCGTTCTTTCACCTCGACTTGATCTGGGCGCGCGTCCTAACTTATTTATCCAAGCTGATTCTATTGATTGCATCCCTATTCGCAATGATTCAATCTGTTCGTTATCAAGTTTTCTTTAATGGAAAAGAAAAAGGATCTAAACTTGCCAATGCTTTGCCTCCATTATTTATTTTGATGACGTTAGCTTCGCCGGTGGTCTGGGAACATCACGGAATCTTTGTGGCGTTATCGTTCCTGCTTTTGCTCAAACGTCTCGATACACCCAATGAATGGATATGGTTTGGCTTCGCCTATTTTCTCGAATTTATCCTGCCGACATTTGATTTTCTCCCTTGGTCTTACGGACGATTGTTCGCGCCGCTGATTATCTTATGGTTGATGTGGAGCGCAACCAAAAAGCAGAATCCATCGCGTTTCTTCACCGCGTTCAATGATTGGATGAATAAGTTGCCCGCGTTGGGGATTTGATCGGCGTGCTATATGACAGGAAATCTTGAAATAGAACCGTTCCGCGTATATTTTTATTAGTTGCAAAGATTGATGTATAAGATGGATATATTTTACAGAATTGACATAAATATATTAGCCGTCATAATTTTGACAATTCTCTTTTTCAAAGCCTATAACCCTTCGGAAAAAATGTTCGTGCACCAGCGACTTTTTTTGGGAATGGTTTTACTCAATGTGATAATAATTGCCTTCGACACGACAAGCTGGCTTGTTGACGGATTACCGAGTAGTCCAGCTCTATTTTGGAATAAGGCAACAAACCTAATTTTGTATATCATCATTCCACTTGCCCCTTTGATGTGGATTCTGTACGCAGATTATCAAATAAAAAAGAGTGAAACCAATTTAAAAAAGATTTTCTTCGCACTAGGTGGTATATTGCTGTTAAATGCTTTGCTTTCTGTTGTAAGCCTATGGACAGGATGGTATTTCTTCATAGATGTTCATAATATTTACCACAGGGGAGATTATGTCTGGGTTTTCCTGTCTCTTTGTTATGCGCTTATCTTATATTCTTTTTTCACTGTTCTTTTTAACCGCGATAAAATTGACAAAAAACATTATGCGTCACTGCTTTTGTTTTTTGTTCCATTCCTGATAGGCACGACACTTCAGGTGCTTTTTTTGGGCGTGTCTTACGCATGGACTGGTATGATGATCGGGATGTTTATATTATATGTAAACATTCAGATAGATTTGCTTAACGTTGATTATCTCACCGGAACATTTAACAGAAGACAACTAGAAGGCTATTTACTCGATAAAGTTAAAAACGGCGTGGCGACAGAACCATTTTCAGCTATTCTCATAGATTTGGACGACTTTAAAATCATTAACGATAGATATGGACATTACACAGGCGATGAAGCGCTGAAAGATACTGTCAGTATTTTAAGAAAAAGCCTTAGGCAACGTGACTTTATTGCAAGGTTCGGAGGTGATGAATTTATTATAGTGATGGATGTCGATAATCGAGAGACCCTCAATCAGACCATACAGAGAATTTTGCAAAATGTTGCATTCTTCAACCTGGAAGCACAAAGACCGTACAAGTTGAGCTTTG
>JBAUMB010000196.1:0-14655 GCA_049578465.1 Anaerolineales bacterium | reverse complement strand
CTGCAGGGACTCGCCTCCGCGCCAGTTGACTTCTCCACTTCGATGGTCAGCTTTGAACGTGTCTTCGAGGTGCTTGATCTGCCGCACGACATCATCGAGAAACCGGATGCGATGGAATTGAAAAACGTCAGCGGCGATCTTGCGTTTGAAAACGTTACGTTCACATATGATCTGGATGAGAGCAAATTATTGAAAGATGTGAAACGTTATGGGCGGATGGAAGACGTGGGTGCAGTGCTGTCTTTAGCGGGACGCGGCGATGGAAAGAATGGACATGATAACGGTGATACGGATGAAACGAATACGAAGTCTCAAGCGCGCGACGTTGCGTTGGAAAATATTTCCTTCCGCGCCAAGCCCGGTCAACTCGTGGCTCTGGTCGGACCTTCGGGCGCGGGCAAAACAACATTAACTTATCTCATCCCGCGCCTCTACGATCCAACGAGCGGAGTTATCCGCATTGATGGACAAGACTTGAAAGACATGACGCTCGATTCGCTTTCGTCCGCGATTGGCATGGTAACGCAGGAGAATTATCTTTTCCACGACACGATCCGCACCAACCTAACATATGCCAAGATGGACGCCACGCAATCCGAAATTGAAAGCGCGGCCAAAGCAGCGAACATTCATCAATTCATCACGGACTTGCCCGACCGTTATGACACGATTGTGGGTGAGCGCGGCTATCGTCTTAGCGGCGGAGAGAAACAACGCATTGCCTTAGCGCGCGTGATTCTCAAAGATCCGCGCATTTTGGTTTTGGATGAAGCCACAAGCTCGCTCGATAGCGAATCCGAGTCTTTGATTCAAGACGCATTGAAGCGCGTGATGGCTGGACGGACAAGCATTGTCATTGCTCACCGCTTATCAACCATTCTGGCGGCGGATATGATTTTAGTAATGGATCGCGGACAAATTGTCGAGCGCGGCACGCACGAAGAGTTGCTTGTAATGGGAGGATTATATAGTCAGTTGTATGAAACACAGTTTAATCGGGAAAAAGTTTGAACCCCACCTGTCACTTTGTGACACCCTCCCCAAATATCCCTTGGAGATTTGGGGAGGGTAGGGAGGGGCATATTCAATTTATGGGGATTGAATTAGAAGCTAATGAAAAAGAATTGCCAGATTGTCCAATTGGTAGCACAATAGACTCAACAAAGTTCTAAAATTTTATGATCGCGATTTATATTTCCCGGATGAAAACATCCTTCGGATGAATCGCGGATTCTTAGGAGATCAAATTATGAATTATGGTGGTGGTGGCGGAGGTGGTGGTGGAAGAGGTTTGGGAGTAGGGAACTCGAGTCATAGGAGTTGGTTCGCATATGTTCGCAGTGGCGATGAACATCCGCAAGTGACAAGTCAGTTGATGAGGCGCGTGTTTACTTATGCGCGTCCATACTGGAAGCCGATTGCCGGAATGTTAATTGCGATTCTGATCAGCACCGGCTTGACTCTGCTGACACCGTTGATCTTTCGCAATATGATCGACCAAGTCATCCCTGCCGGAGATGTGCATCGCCTGATTTTATTGGCGCTTGCGTTGTTAATCATTCCGGTGCTGAATGGTGTGATCGGCGTCTTCCAACGACAGTGGAACGCCGTCGTTGGCGAGGGCGTGATCTTTGATTTGCGCGTGGCTTTGTTCTCGCGACTGCAACGCATGAGTTTGCGATTCTTCACGAATACCAAGATCGGCGAGTTGATGAGCCGCCTCAACAACGATGTAGTCGGTGCGCAGGATGCCATCAGCAATACCATCGTGACCATCATTACCAACATCATTGAAGCGGTGGCAATTCTGGCGGTGATGTTCAGCCTCGAATGGCGGCTGACCCTCATCAGCGTGGCGATTTTGCCGCTGTTCATCATCGCCGCGCGCCGACTTGGTGAACGTCTGCGCGAGATCACGCGTCAACAATTGGAGATGAACGCCGAGATGAATGCGCATATGAACGAGACGCTCAACATCGGCGGCGCGCTGCTGGTCAAATTATTTGGTCGCGCAAAAGAAGAAGATAAACGTTTTAGCGAGCGGGCTTGGGCTGTGCGCGAAATGGATGTTCAGCGTTCGGTCATCGGCGTGTTGTTTTTCGCCATTATCGGCTTGGTAACTGCGGTGGGCACGGCTATGGTCTATGGCTTCGGCGGATATTTTGTGATCCAGAAAACTTTCACCATCGGAACCATCGTCGCTTTCGGTTCTTATCTCGGCAACCTGTATAGCACTTTGCAGACTCTGTCTAACGCGCCGGTGACGTTCTCCACGTCGGTGGTCAGCTTCGAGCGCGTTTTCGAAGTGCTCGATCTGCCGCAGGAAATTGCCGAGACGAAAGATGCCATCATATTAAAAGATGTGAAAGGCGACTTGCTCTTTGAGAACGTGAACTTCAACTACGATGAGTCTGGCGAAAAAGGATTGCTCGGTGAAGTCAAACGCTATGGAAGCATGGACAATGTCAATGCGGTTCTTTCTCTGACTGAAAGCGGAAATGGCAAAGATGGTGTCTCGAACGGCGACGGAGATGAGGCGGAGTCTGAGACGCATTTGTCTCAAGCGCGCGATGTTGCCTTGGAAGATATTTCATTTCGCGCCAAGCCTGGTCAACTCGTCGCTCTGGTCGGACCTTCGGGCGCGGGCAAAACAACATTAACTTATCTCATCCCGCGCCTCTACGATCCGACAAGCGGAGTCATCCGCATTGATGGACAAGACTTGAAAGACATGACTCTCGATTCGCTTTCGTCCGCGATTGGTATGGTGACTCAGGAAACGTATCTCTTCCACGATAACATCCGCACCAACTTAACATATGCCAAGATGGACGCCACACAATCTGAAATCGAAGCCGCCGCGAAAGCTGCCAACATTCATCAGTTTATTACGGACTTGCCTGATCGTTACAACACGATTGTCGGTGAGCGCGGTTATCGTCTGAGTGGCGGAGAGAAACAACGGATTGCCTTGGCGCGTGTGATTTTGAAAGACCCGCGCATTTTAGTTTTGGATGAAGCTACGAGTTCGCTCGATAGCGAATCTGAATCGTTGATTCAAGATGCGTTGAAGCGCGTGATGGCTGGACGCACAAGCATTGTCATTGCTCACCGTTTATCCACCATCCTTGCGGCGGATGTGATATTGGTGATGGATCGCGGACAGATCGTCGAGCGAGGAACGCATGAGGAGTTGCTTGTGACCGGAGGATTATATAGTCAGTTGTATGAAACGCAGTTTAAAAGAGAAAGGGTTTAATTTACACAAATAATGGAGGTTCGCCTAAAGGTGGTTCTTTGGGTATTTTGAACAATTCTTTTAGTAAATCATAGCGAAGTTGTGTATCATTGCTTATACTGCTAGGCCAATGGAATGAAAATTTCGTCTTCAAATAGAATGGAATACCATCCTCGAATTGTTCGGTACGGACAATAGCCACGTATTTTGCGCTGTCTGGTGGAAGGTTCGCAAGATCTCCTTGTATGACCATAGTTTCCCATCCGACTCCGCCATGTCGACCATTTGCTTTTTGAGCATAGGCTTCATCAGACACGATAATTACTCTATCTGCAATTTGCAATTCATTGCACATCCATTGCGGCAAATCCATACCATGCTGCAGATGCCATATATCCAAACGAGCATTGACTCCATTTTCCCTTAGATAAGTGGCAAGTAATTCAACCCACTTCTTATTTTCTGGATTGGTTCCTGCATAACTCACAAAGACTCTTGGAGAACTTTGTGAAACTGCTTTTGATGACGAATCTGTAATATCACCACCATGCAGTTTGTCATTTTCGAGTAATTCAATTAATTCTTCTTTGACTCTTTCAAACACTGATTTATGTAAAATACTGATTGTTAGCGTAGCATCAGGAACTGCATTTTCGATAAATCCCTTTCGCAAGCTCATTACCGATTTTTCACTTGCTAATCCTCCTGCTCCTGCGCCAAGAAGAGGAGCGGCAATTGAACGAATTGAACTGTGCTTTTTTGTTGCTAAGCCAAGCTGTTTTCCGATTTTTTCTATTGCAGTTGGAAGGGTAGAGTCTCTATACATTACAGAGGCCGCATATGCTACATATTGTGAAATACTTTCACCACCTTTGAAGGGAATAACCTCCACGTCTCCAAATTCAAAATTTGTAGAAGGAACCGGGATTGAAAAATAACGTAGATGATCTGCTACAAATTGTGTAACGCCGCCATGCGTATTACATGGCAACACGATTAGGTCGCTTGGTCCATCAAACATATTTCCAAGTCTAATTTTTACTGAAGCTCTCATTCTATTTTCTCTCATAACATGATTTCAGTAATTTTTTTAGCGATTATAGCACTCTATATAAAGAGCCAAAACCCTGATAAAGCCTTACCCATACAATCTTGTCAATAAAACGATGAGCACAAAGATGATTCCGCAACTTACAACTCCCGTTAGGAAGTTCGCCAACCATTTATTGTGCCAAGAATACTTTTTGGTGAAATAATAAATGACGAATGCCAAGACCAATCCAGCCGCGCCGGTGATAAACAATAGAATCCCCGCAATATCGTATCCCGATTGATGCAATTGTCCGAGATACCAGCCGTACGCCATTAAGATCAGCGAAGCGATGCTAATTTGAAGGATGTCTTTGAGCTTCATCTAATCCTCGCTTTGTTGTTCAATAAATCTGATAAGGTTCGATCATTATAGCATTCGATATATGCTTTATTCTTAGGTTTAATCCATATAAATTATTCCATAATCCAGTACAATGGAAATATGGCAAACCTCGACGATGCCGAACTCATCGCACAAGTGGCGCAGGGGAACGAACAAGCTTTCCTGACACTTTATGACCGCTATGCCGGCCGCGTCCATGCAGTGACATTGCGCGTGCTACGCGATCCCATGCTGGCTGAGGAAGCCACACAGGATACCTTCGTTAAACTTTGGAGCCGCGCTCATTTATATCTGGCGGAGCGAGGTTCTCTGCTTCTGTGGTTGTTGACCATTGCGCGCCGCACCGCCCTCGATCATGTCCGGCTCGAAGCCCGCCGTCCGATGCTATCTGATTCAACTGATCCTGAAGAGATGTGGCAAACCATCCCAGATGGAGATACTCTTTCGGAAGAAAGCCGCTGGCGGGTTCTGTATTTTGCGGTTCAAACTCTTTCGGCTGAACATCGGCAGGTGATTGAACTGGCTTACTATCAGGGTTTGAGTCAGAGCGAAATTGCCGAAACCCTCGGCTGGCCGCTTGGAACCGTCAAGACGCGTTTGCGCGCCGCTATGGAACAGTTGCGCCGCGAATGGAATCGATAAATCCAAACCTGCGCTGAATAACGTACAGCATATTGGAGTGTTAGTACATGCCCCAAAATCAACACGCACTTTTCCGTGAGAATATCCCTGCCTATGCACTTGGCGCATTGGATGCGGACGATTCCGCCGCGCTCGCGGCTCATCTGAAAACTTGCGTCTCATGCCGCGACGAATTGGCGGTTTATCAAGCTCTGAGCGCTGGCTTGCTGATAGCGCTTCCGCCGCAAAACCCTCCCGCTTGTCTGCAACAGCGTTTAAGAAACAAATTGCCGAGCGCCCGTAAAACTTCCACTGGACTTTTTAAATGGTCATTTAATCAATCAGCGCTGGCAATTGGTTTCGCGGCATTATTGCTGTTGAATATATTCACCATTCTCCAGTTGCAATCATTCCAACGTCAACAAGCTCGGCTATCGAATCAACTTCAATCCGAACAAACTGCCATGGCACTGCTGTCTTATCCAGATACACAGACGCTATTGATTAATTCCCAAAATGTAACTGGGACGGTCCTGCTTGACAAAGACCGCAATACGGCTGTGATCATTCTTTGGAATTTAGTTCCGATTGCCGATAATCAAACCTACCAGATTTGGCTGGTCGCTCCGAATGGTGATCGGACCAGCGCCGGGTTATTTCGTCCCGAAGCGGATCAGCCGTTTACATCGATACCTGTATTTTCAAAACAGGCTCTCTCCGGCTTTAGCGGGATTGGCGCAACTTTGGAACCGTTCGGAGGAAGCAGTCATCCAACCGGCCTGCGCCTCTTCAACGTTAATTTTTGATTCCAGATTTCTATTAATTGCATCGTGTGCTTTTTCTCTAATCCCAGGTTAAGATAATTCAAATCTAAACATTGATTTCCAAGCGTATTCTTCATTAGATACATATCCGATCATTATCTAAAAGGAGATAGAACATGAAGATCAATTACCTTATCGTTACCGCGCTCGTTGCCTTGACTTTGTTGGTCAGTGCTTGTGCGCCGGCCGCCACGCCGACTGCCGCTCCGGCAACGCAAGCTCCAGCCGCGACCGCTATGAGCGGTGGAAGCAGCGCAACTTCCATGCCTGCCGATACTGCAACGGCATCGTCTGCAATGAGCGGAGCGGCTGCCACTGTCAGCGTTGGAAAGAACGCTAAATATAGTGCGTTCCTCGTTGATGGGAAAGGCATGACGCTTTATCTGTTTACAAAAGATTCTCCCGGCGCATCCTCATCCGCTTGCAGCGGAAATTGCACGAAGAGTTGGCCTCCGCTTCTGACCACAGGCAAGCCAGTCGCTGGCACTGGAGTTGACATGTCCAAGTTCGGCACCATTACGCTTGCCGATGGCACCACGCAAGTGACCTACAACGGCTGGCCGCTTTATTATTACGCCAAAGATCAACAGCCCGGCGATACCAATGGCGATGGTGTGGGCAGTGTTTGGTATTTGATTACACCAAGTGGAGATAAAGCTGTCGCTGGCGGATCTTGATTCATCCGCTTGATCATATTTTAGAAACGAGTCACGCGTCGTTAGCGCGTGACTCGTTTTTTTCCTACACAAATAGTCGGAATAAGAACTTACAGATGATTTGCGAAAGCTGAATTATTTTAAAGAATCACATCTTCTTTTAATGAATCACGTGTAATATTGGGCGGTTACCTGGAGGTAAAACAATGAAAAAATTAACTTTTGGTTCTCTGCTCGTGATCGTCGCTCTACTGCTATCATCCTGTCAGTTTCATACAGGTCTCGGTAGTTTGTTAAGTGGCAAAAAAACATCTACACCGGCCGCTAAGCATGTCAAGGCTACGCATACTCCGCCTTCGTCCAAGTCGTCTGCGACGAAGACACCTGTCGCACCGAATGCAACAAGCAATGCGGTTTCAATCACCAGTGCCGGCTTCCAACCCAATGTGTTGACCGTCAAGGTGGGCACAACGGTTACATGGACGGACAATGACTCCGCCGCGCATACGGTCACATCCGATACGGCTGGAGTATTCGATAGCGGTCCGATCAATCAAGGTGCAACGTTCAAGTTCACCTTTAGTCAGGCTGGCACGTTCACCTACCACTCCACCAGTGATTCTGGTTGGACCGGTACAGTCACTGTAACGCAATAACAAACCGTTTCTTTAAGGTTGCGTAGACCCTCTCCCGTTCAGGAGAGGGTTTTTCTTTTGAGATACAATCAGGAGATGGGAACCCTATATCTCATCGCGACGCCGATTGGAAATCTTGAAGACATCAGTGCGCGTGCATTGCGCCTCCTGCGCGACGTGAAGCTGGTCGCCGCCGAAGATACGCGCCTCACCCGAAATCTTTTTCGCCACTTCGATATTTATACAACCCTCACGAGTTATTTCGAGCATAACAAGTTAACTAAAATTGATTCAATTCTCGCCGCGCTGGAAGTCGGCGATGTCGCGCTCGTCTCAGATGCGGGCACACCCGGACTCAATGATCCCGGCTATGAACTTGTTCGTGCCGCGCTGAAAGCGGGTCACCGCGTCAGCCCGGTGCCGGGACCTACCTCGCCGATTGCCGCGTTGGTTGCCTCCGGTTTGCCTACTGACTCATTTTTATATCTGGGTTATTTGCCGCGCAAAAGCTCGGATCGAAAAAAATTTCTTGAACGAGTCGCTGATTTGCCTTATACGTTGATCTTCCTCGAAGCGCCTCATCGCCTGCTTGATTCCTTAAAAGATTTAGAAATGATTCTCGGAAACCGCGAAGTTGCAGTTGCGCGTGAGTTGACCAAACTCCACGAGGAGATTTGGCGCGGGATGTTGAGTCAGGCACAAGTCCATTTTAAAGAACCGAGAGGGGAATTTGTTTTGGTCGTAAGTGGTCAGCTATCAATGATCAATAATGAATGGTCTAAAGAGAAATTGCTTGTTAAAATTAAAAAGGAAATTGCGAGCGGTAAATCTTCCAAGGATATTTCGTCGGAGCTTGCGGAACTTTCCGGTTGGAAGAAACGCGATATTTATCGCTTGATTACAAATGAAGATAAGGAAAAATCCAATGACTGAAAATGAAGAAGAAAAGAAAGACGATAAGCTTGCCCCGAGCAAAGTCGAAGGGAAAGAAGAGAAACCCAAACCAAAAGATAATTTGGTCGAGACCCAACATTCGATCAAGATTGATGGCAAGGAAATTAAATACACCGTCACGACGGGAACGATTGTAATGAAAGAAGAAACGCCCGACCGCCAGAAAGAGGCGGAAGGCGAAAAGCCGCGTGCCCAAATCTTTTTTGTGGCTTATATAAAAGATGATGTGGAAGATAAATCAAAACGCCCGATCACATTTTCGTTCAATGGCGGACCCGGTTCATCTTCGGTTTGGCTCCATTTAGGTTTGCTTGGACCGCGCCGCGTCGTGTTGGAGTCCGATGGCAATTTGCCGAAGCCGCCGTTCCAATTGACCGATAATGAATATTCATTGATCGATGAAACCGATTTGGTTTTCATTGATCCGGTCAGCACCGGATACAGTCGCCCTGTCGAGGGTGAGAAGCCAAGTGAATGGCATGGCTTCAAAAAAGATATTGCCTCGGTCGGTGATTTCATCCGGCTTTATACCACGCGAAACAATCGCTGGCTCTCTCCAAAATTTTTAGCAGGTGAGTCCTATGGCACGACGCGCGCCGCCGGTCTTTCCGGTTATTTGCAGGAGCGGCATGGACTCTATTTGAACGGCATTATGCTCATCTCTGTGGTTTTGAATTTTTCGACGATTGAATTTCATATCGGCAACGATTTGCCGTTCATTATGTATCTACCGGCTTATGCGGCGGCAGCATGGTATCACCATAAAACAAAAGTCCGCAAGCCGTTGCAAATTTTGTTGAAGGAAGTGGAGAAGTTTGCGTTCGGCGAATATGCAAATGCGTTGATGAAAGGTGATGCGCTTACGCCGCGCGAGCGAAAGCTGATTGTCGAAAAGTTAACGCGTTATACCGGACTTTCAGCAGAGTTTATTGAGCGAACTCATTTAAGAATCAACGACCAACATTTCTTTAAGGAACTTTTGCGCGAGCGCGGACAAACCATCGGCCGCCTCGACAGCCGCTTCATCGGTCTCGACCGCATCGGTGTGACTGATCATCCTGAATATGATCCGTTGCTGACCAATGTGATCGGACCTTATACTGCCGCATTCTATGATTACATCCGTTCGGAACTTAAATTCGAGTCGGATTTATCCTATGAAACTCTAAGCGAATTCGTTCATCCTTGGTCGTATGCCAATGCGGAGAATCAATATGTCAACGTGGGCGAAACGTTACGCGCGGCGATGACCTATAATCCGCACCTCAAAGTTTTTGTCGCGAACGGTTATTACGATCTTGGCACGCCGTATTCCGCGACGGAATATACATTCAATCATCTGGGTTTGCATGAATCGTTACGCAATAATGTCAGCATGAGTTATTACGAAGCGGGACATATGATGTACATTCATATGCCGTCGCTGGCGCAATTAAAAACCGACTTGGCGGAGTTCATAAGAAACACTCTTGCGAAATAATGTGAAACAAAAAAACACGTTCAATGATGAACGTGTTTTTTGTTTGGCGGGGAGGGCGGGATTCGAACCCGCGACCGAGTTAACCCCGGCACTCACTTAGCAGGCGAGCCCATTCAGCCGCTCTGGCACCTCCCCAGAAATAAATAAATTGTTACTATCCTGTTTGATGGCGGAGGGAGTGGGATTCGAACCCACGTAGGTGTGACCCTAACATGTTTTCAAGACATGCGCCTTCAGCCGCTCGGCCATCCCTCCAGGCTGGAAGATTTTACCATAACTTTGATTTGCAACGAATAAAAATGCCGTCTCATTAGAGACGGCATTGATCTTATGCACTAACGTTCACGTTGTTTGGATTGGCAACGTAATACCACCAGTTGTTGTAAATGCCATTTTTGATGCCGTTCACCTTCGGCAGATGATTCAACCACCATTGTTGATACGCGCCATCGTCGCCGTTGCCCCATTCGGAGCAATTGACGTTGCGCGTACTGCCGGTGAGATTCGGAAAGGCTAGCCAATCATAGCATGTGCTGCTGACTTGCGTCTGATTGGCCCAATCGTAATCCTTTGCGCTATTGGGTGCAAAGTGAACGAGTCCGACTCCGGCTTGGCCGGGCGCGATTTGATTGTAGAGGATGAAACGCTGGAAGAGATTCAGCGTCTGTCCCGCGCTGACAGCTGCGGGTGATCGAGTGGGATTGTATGCCCATGCCAGAAAACTTTGGCAGTTGAAGACTTGTGCCACAATACTTTCAGCGCGATGAGCGTACGAATGCAGCATCTCGCCTACGGCTCGCTGATAGTTGAATCCCATAATGATAAAACGCCGATTGCATGAAGCTGTATTGGTCAATGCCGGAGCATTACACCAAAACGCGCCTGCACCACCCATAATGGATTCATATAATCCTGCATAGGGGAATCCCATGATCCACACTTCATCAACTTGGTTGTTAGCAACACTTTGTAAAATGTTGAAGCGCGTAAGGATGGCGTTGTAATCGATCCCGGACGGGTTGTGTGCGGGCGTTGAACCATTCAGCACGGATAAAAAAGATTGCGCGGTATATTGAAATCCATCGGTGAGAGCGGGGAATTCATCCAGCACGATGTTTTGAACAATTTGATGTTTTGCTAAGCCACTGCTGACCTGCAACAAGCTGGAGATATAACCATTGACCATTGCATCCGGCGATGACCAGCCTTCAAGGTCGGTCAGCTTTTTGCCGGTGGTTGGATCCATCGTTGGATTATAAGTAATGACCAGGGCTTTGGTGGTGATGGGTTGCGTGGGCGTGTTGGGATCATCCGCAATGAGGTTGGCAACCGCCGAAACTCCTTGGATATGTTGCGGCGCGGGTTGTTGAACGGCATGACCAATCAGAGAATTGAGGTAATCAAACATAATGCTCCTCCTTCAGTAAAACGCTACGGTGAATTTGTTGCGAAGTATACCTCGTCTTTGAGAGCCACGAACAAGACGTGATTGGGACTCATCGTCATTGCGCTGGCAGGGATCGGCGGCAAGGGATTCGCGCGTCCGGTAGGAGGCTGGAGCTGATCTTGTAACTGCAGCGAAAGCGGATCGAAACGAAAAATGCTTTGGTTATCCGTATCCAAAATTAACAGGTTTGAGTCAGGTGCGGGCGCGAACATCATCTGTGTGAAATGCGTTTGGGAGAAAAGATTTGTGTCGTGGTAAGCAGGCAAAGGATTGGTTAACGTAGCTGGATCATCGCAACGCGTTGGCACCGTATCAATACTGCTAAAAGAACAGGTGGAAAGATGCCCGTCGCCGTGAAGAATATAAAGCTCCCCATCGTTCACAGCCAGGTCAATGGCATTTTCGATGTTGGGAATTTGATCGCCAAAAAAGAAATAGGGACGATCCACGAACGCATCGCTTTTGCCGATGTAGACCCAGACCGCGCGTGACGGCGGATCAATCACATAGAGATTATCGCCGTCCAGCGCGAATGCTTTGACGCGTCCCCAATTTGTATCCGGCGGCGGAAGCGGAATGGCTTGCGGCAGTTGTCCCGGCTCGCAATAAAGCAAATTGCCGCGCGCATCCACGCCCATCACTGAGGCGTTCATCGAATTGACAGTCGGCAATGCCAGAATATCTACGAGTGGTCCGACGGTATAACTTCCATACGTGCCGGGCGCGCAATTGAAAGAATTATCTGCTTGAAATAATCCGTTGGTGTTGATTGCAATATGTAGCACGTCGCCGCGTACGGCATCCAACATATAAAGATCGTTCTCGTTGGCGGCCATGCGGCTGATCTGCGCGTTGATGCCGCTCGCCACAGGCTGAAATTGCAGGCGCGTGATTCCATCTAATTGATCCAGCTTGGCTTGAGCTTCCTGACGCATGGTCTGAGTCTCGGTGGTTTGGTTATTTGATTCGGCGCTGTTTAAATAAGAGAGTTCTTGTTGCCACGCCTCGCGTTGTGCGATGGGATCGGTAAGACTAATCGCAATGGCACGCGCATTACGCGCTTGCACCAAATATTCTTCGTATTGCACGCTGCGGCCATAACGGAAATAAACCACGCTGGCAATCGTCACGACCACCAACGGAACAAGGATGGCAATGAAAGCCATCATATAGGAAGGCATAATAAATGTGGATGATTGTTCCGAACCGGGCAGCAGACGCGGCAAAAAGGATTGCAGACCTTTGCCCATTCTCTCATTGCCACGACGCCAAGCCTGCATCCCATTGACAATCGTCTTTGCCGCCCGACGCGTGCGCGGCGATGGCGATGCGGGCGATTCTTTTGATTCCTTTTCCTTTATCGGCGTAGAGACAATTGGCTCTTCTTCATTATTTGATACTGGCGGCGACTCTAAAGATTGAAGACGCGGTAATGAAGATAAAATATCCGGCTCGACAGATTGTGATGGAAGTTCTTCTTCCTGTGGTTGAGGCGGAATCGAATAAGCAGAAGGTTGTACGAGATGCGCTTCGGGTATTGACTCCGTTTCCGGTTCCGCGATCTGCTCCTCGTCCGCGATTGGAGGCGTAGATTCTTCAGGCGTGTTAGATTCAGATTCGGGCCGCATCACGATCAACGCGCCGTTTCCTTCCGTGGCTTGAAGCAGAACCGCGTTCACATTATCGCTTGTGAGATTCATCAAGCGGCGGCGCGTGGCATCCAGCGAGGCGGGACTCGCATCATTCAATGCCGATTCCCATGCATAAGGAATCTTTGTGCAAAGCAAGAGCCGGTCGTTGGGTTGAAGGCTGATGCGGGAGAAATGATGAGGCGCTTTGGCGCCCAAACCCAATCCGTTGCCAGAAAGCGAATCGAAGATGTGCTGCGCGCCGTCTGCGTTCAAAACAAAAGCGTGCATCGCACCGCTTAATAAAATTGTAGCTTCCGATTCGCGCAACGCGATCAGCGATAATAATCCTCCAGCATATTGACCGCGTCCGCTGGTGGACATGTTCCGTTCAAGCAATGGTTTGTTGATGGCTTCTGCCGCAGCGCGCAAAGCATTCGTCAATGTGCCGGGCGTTTCATAAAATGTCGCTGCGGCGCGGCTGGCGAACTGCATATATTCGCCCGTCGAAAAGACTGCGTTGCCGGTCAGTAAAAGATAAACCATTAGTCGATCGGCTTCGCGTCCGCGCGCGGCTTTGCGCGGCGGCATGGCAGGCATGAGACCCGGCAGGCTGGTTTGTTCTTTTCCTTCGGTTCGATAAAGGGGTGTAAGTGTTAGATCGAGAGGCATGGTAAGAATGTGGAAAGATTAGCTATCATTATACTGGTAAAATCTCAGACGATACATCTTTGAATACAATGGGTAAACATGAACTTCACTCTTCACAACGATTTTTCATCCATCCCCGAAACTGAATGGAATACATTAGTCGAACAAAGCATCAGCGATGCGCCTTTTTTGCGCTACGAATATTTGAGTCAATGGTGGTCAACTCTTGGCGGCGGCGAATGGAAGCAAGCTGAATTGGTTTTGATTTCCGCGCGCGAGAACGACAAACTCATCGGCATTGCTCCGTTCTTCAAAGCTGATTATGACGGACGCGCTGCGTTATTGTTTATTGGAAGCATCGAGATTTCTGATTATCTCGATTTGATCGTCCGACTCGATGACCTGCCGCGTTTTCTTTCAGGCTTGATGGATTTCCTCGCTCAATCTGCGACGTATAGCGGCTTGCCTTTCGATTGGTATAACTTGCCTGATAGCTCTCCGACTCTCGCGGCGCTCGAAGCGGAATCCGAACGACGCGGCTTGACCTATCGCGAAGAGATTTATCGCCCTACACCGCGCATCGCGTTGACGGGTTCGTTTGATGATTATCTTTCACGCATCGAAAAAAAACAACGGCATGAGATTCGACGCAAGATGCGCCGCGCCATGGAAAGTGAAATCCCGATGCGGTTTTATGTCGTCGAGGACGCGGCCACTTTGGAGTCAGAGATCGAGGCGTTCTTCCAATTGATGGAACATGATTCGAACAAGGCAAGTTTCCTTACGCCGTCTATGCGCGCACAAATGAAGTCAGTGATTCAAACCGCATTCGATCACGGTTATCTTTGGCTGGCGTTTTTGACGGTGGATGGAGTCAAAGCCGCGGCGGCGTTGAACTTCGATTATAAAAATAAATTGTGGGGATATAACTCGGGCGTTAGCCGCGAGTTCATGGAGCTTTCACCCGGCTGGGTATTGCTCGCGCATCAGTTGCAATGGGCTTGCGAGCACGGACGGGTTGAATTCGATTTCATGCGCGGCGACGAGGAATATAAATATCGCTTCGGCGCGGTCAATCAGTATGTC